>JBGTET010000017.1:0-4924 GCA_041747695.1 Saccharimonadales bacterium (SeqCode) | reverse complement strand
TTAAATATCCAAACTCCACTACCCGTTAGGTTTAAGTTTCCAGTTAGGGTAAAGCTACTTGTCGAACAATAAACTCCAGGCCCTACACCAGATGGAAAAGTTGCAGTTAAATCCACAGCTCCAAAACTTTGGTCGCAGGTTTGGTCTAGCGCTGCAAAGGTAGCTAGATTTTCAGCCTGGGCAGCTATTGCGCTAGCATTATTGTTCTGGGTTCCTCCACCAGCAGTGCAGGGTGCTGGAAAACCAGTTAGTGACGTACCTGGGCTGACACCAACCGCTCCAGTAATAGTTGTTGCGCCAAAGCAAGTTACTTCAGCGCCACCAAGAACAGAATAACCATCTAGTGCGTTGAGTGTAGGTGAAGTCGCTGCATTAGCTAAGCCAGTCTGGGCAAAACTAAAGACAAGTGCCAATACAACGATAGCGACAGATGAATTTTTGTATTTTTTTAAAAATTTTCGCAAATTCTCAAGATCCTTCTTGTGCTTAGTATACTCCTACTAGTCAATACACCCAATTATTTGTTGTTGTTTAGCAGTTTACGCTAGTCTAAACATGGCTACATTCAGTACACTATATGCAGAGTTTTATATGAAATTACAAAAACACATTAAGAAAGCACGTTTAGCACGTCGCAGTAAGCGTCCTGCGATTATTATGATCCTACTATTTATGGTTGTAGGGACTTACTTTTTGGCCCAAAGCTTAGCGGCAAGTAGCCTACTTTATATTTCGCCATCAACAGCCAGTAAATATGTTGGCGATACATTTTCTGTTCAGGTTCGAACCAAAAGCACCAAGAACATCAACGCTGCTTTTGTTGATATGAATTACAATGCCAGCGGATTACAGGTAACAAGTATCTCGGGTGGAGCGAGCTACCCTAATCAACTTGAGCCAACCCAACATACGATTAGTGGCAGTACAGGCACAATAAAAATTAAGCGTACGAGAAACGTCTCGACTGCAGGTGATTTTCATTATGCGACAATTACTTTCAAAGCTAAAAAGACCGGTAGCTATAGCTTAACGCCTCTAACTAGTAGCGCGCTGATAGATTACGGTGGGTCAAGTCCATTCCATACCTATACAATTGGCAAGGGTACTTTCTCGTTTACGAACAAGCCAGCACCGGCTCCAACTCCAACCCCTACCCCGACACCAATACCAACTCCGAAACCTACTCCAACACCAAGCCCCTCGCCAAGCCCATCACCTTCGCCAGCTCCCTCAGCGACTCCTACAGTTAGCGTTCCTAGAACAGAGTCAGCGCCTTCCCCGTCAAACCTCAAGATATCTGGATTTAAGATTTCTAAAGTGGGCTATAATTCTGCAGTAGTCAGCTGGAAAACCAATAAACCAGCGAACAGTAAAGTTAATTACGGCAGCACTTTAGATGATATGCCCAACGAAGTTATTAGTAATTCAAAGAAGACTAGTCACACGCTCACTGTAAAAGGTGAAACAGTTCTTGCCGGCAACCAATATGCACTGCGCATCACAAGCAACGATGGCAAAGGGCCTGTGACCCTCGACGGCGAGTTTTCTACCAAGGGCATAGCCATCACTGTGTTAGTGCTAGATCCGCAAGACCAGCCCGTAGAAGGCGCGACTGTGTTAACTGATGCCTCAGAAGCTACGACCAACGAAAATGGTGTCGCAACGCTTACAGTAAGCGAGGGCGAAATGACAATTAGGGCCTTCAAAGATGATCTTGCCGCTGAATTTCCCACACAAATACTTGTTCCAGAATTGGAAGACACACAGCCACAGCAAATTGAGATAATAATCAGTCCTGAAACTGATTTTACTGAAGGTGCTCCAGAAGAAGGTGGTGGGTTATCATTCTTGCTTATATTACCTCTTCTATTACTGATAGGCTTTGGCGCCTTTGTTTTCTTCAAGAGACGACAAAATACGGTCAGAGAACCAAGAGTTAGCGCACCACCGGTTACATTAGCTCCTGATCCTACAGAGAACCCGCTATCACATCACCAAACTTTGCCAGAAATGGTGAATCAAGGACTAGCTACGCATAAGACTACCCCAGTCGTACCGCATAATGATCCAGCCCCAGTGGCGCCGCCGCCAATGGTACCGCCTGCTGAGCCTGAACCAAAAAAACCAGCACCTTCTGAAAGTAAACCGCACGAGGCTAAAGCCAGTCCTACAAAAAAGGCCGAGCATAAATCTAGTCATCGCAAAGCAGCCGAATCAGATGGCGATGATGGTGTTCTACACATCAAGCACGATAAATAATGCTTTGAGAGTGATTGTAGATTCTGTCATAACTAATTTACGAGCAGACCCATAACTATTGCAGCCTCAATAATTGTAAATGGCACATATGTGATTATTAGTAGGCGCTCTTTATGGATAACTCCAAAGATAGCAAATAGCAATGATGCAAGTAGATAGAAAGTCCAGGTAAATAAAGATACTCCTGCGGTTTCTTTATTTACCAATATTGTGTAAGCCTGAGGAATCGTAAATAAAGGCAATAAAATACCAAAGACATATGTTAATCGGTCCAATGTTGGATGATTGTGCTTTTTCATTGTTTTCATGTTTAAACTATAACAAAAAGACTCCAGAAGGAGTCAATTTAGTACTTATGCTTGGAGGGCCATCTGGGACTCGAACCCAGGACACCCGGCTTAAAAGGCCGGTGCTCTAACCAGCTGAGCTAATGGCCCGCGCGATTTCTATTGAAAGCTCCCTAAATTAAACAAATTTTACCTCTGTTGTCAATCTGATATAAATTCTAATGCTACTTTAAACTTATAAGTGATAGAATCCAGTCATGGATAAAGCTATAACTATTTCTATACTCAACGAAGCGTTAGCTCGTCAGACTGTAATGATTTTCGATCGTATGGATCAAAAGCTAGCAGAACAAACTGATTATATTCTGGCAGAAGTTGATAAGCGCATCGATGAGCGAATAGTTATAAGTACTAATTCCATTATTGCGGATATTTCAGAGCAACTTGTAGACATGATGACGCACATTGATAAACGTTTCGATACGCTAGAAAGAATCGTTACTGGAACTGTAAAACGTGTAAATAGTCACGAAGGCAGAATCTCGAAACTCGAAAAAATTACTAGTTGATTTATGCGCCAACTTTGTCTTTGCGGTGTTTTTGTTTCACATTTTTTTCTATAAAATCGATAATTTTTGCGGCCACATCAATGCCTGTTACTTCTTCGATACCTTCTAGCCCAGGAGCAGAGTTTACTTCCATTACTAGCGGGCCGCGATTCGACTGGATCATGTCGACACCACATATCTGCAAGCCCATTGCACTGGCTGCCTTAAGCGCTATTCTTTTTTCTTCATCAGTTAAAGTCACGCTCGTGCCAGTTCCACCTTGGTGAATATTTGAACGAAAATCATCGTCCAAGCTTTGGCGCTTCATACTGGCAACAACCTGATTGCCTACCACAAAAGCACGAATATCAGAACCATTGGCTTCTTCTATATATTCTTGCATCAAAAAGCTGGTGTCGTTGACGTAAAATGCCTGGATTACAGACTTGGCCGCCTTTTTAGTCTCTGCAAGCACCACACCATTACCTTGCGTACCACTAGCAAGCTTAATTACAATCGGTACCCCGATATGGTCGATAAGGTCGTCTACTGCATCAGTTTCTCTGGAAAAAACAGTCTTAGGAATACCGACGCCCTCTTTATTTAAGAGCTGCATTGATCGTAATTTATCTCTGGATCTAGTAATTGCTATCGATTTTGCAGTTGTATATTGTCCCGCCATTTCAAACTGACGAACAATAGCTGCACCGTACGAACTCATGCCTGGCATAATCCTAGGGATAATTACATCCAGATCACGTAGTGTGCCTCCGCGGTATCGTACTTCTGGTTTGTCATGCTCAATTTCCACATAGCATTCAGGGAAAATAATTGGCACAACTTTGTGTCCTCGAGCTTGGGCAACTTCACGTAAGCGCCGGACGGTATAGCCAGGTTGTCGAACTAAAATTCCGATTTTCATAAATTGCCTTTCTTGATTATAGATTCAGCCAGTGCGACCATTTTTTCGTGTACATAGACGCCAGAGGTGAGTTGGGGAATTGGGTTAACTTCTAGGTAGTAATATTCGTCGAGACTATCTTTAAATGGCAACAAGTCAATGCCAGCCATTTCTCGACCCATATTATAACATATCTGTTTACATTCTTCAATTATTTTACGGGGTAAATCTTCTACTTTTTTGATTTCGGCATTTCCTCCCATCGACGTGTTGTTCAAATGTGTCTCATTCGAACTTCTGCGGCGTTCAATGACTAAGCTAGGTTCACCGCCAAAGCAAATAACTCGCCTATCCGAAGTGTTCTCGATGTATTCCTGAACAATAAAGTAATTTGGAGCGTCGTGGCTGAGATACTTATTTGCTTCTTCTTTTGTCTTGCACAGGTAATTATCTTTTCCGCGACTGGTGATAGCACTTTTAAGAATAAACGGATCACTTCCGACTAAACCTAATAACTTACTCGAATCGAGCGAAAAATATGTTTTGGGTATGGACAGTCCCAGTAAGCTAAGTTCCATCATCGCAGACAATTTACTTATAGACCGCTGCTTAACCATTTCTTTGTTCCAAAAATCAACATCATTCTTTTCTAGATACTTGGCAATCGTGAAGGCAACGTCTCTGTACAGACCCTGCTTGCCACTTTTGTACCAATTCATTGCAACAACTAAATCGGCATCCTTGAGGTCTTTGTTAGATTTCGTATCAACGATGCTTTGGCTTCCAGTTTGTATAGTGAACAATAAATCTTCGTAATATACTGTAGAGACTTCAGAGTCTTGAGTACGTGCAATAAGTTCGTCAGAAATAGTGCGGGCATTATTTTTACTGCCAGCGTCTTTTGAACCGAGTATTATTATCCTTTTCAT
>JBGTET010000016.1:0-3800 GCA_041747695.1 Saccharimonadales bacterium (SeqCode) | reverse complement strand
AGTTTACTTCGTCAACACTGCCAATCAGCACTTCACGTGGTCTTGAGCCGTCGGCTTGGCCGATAATTCCTTGTTCTTCCATAGCTTCGATGAGGCGCGCAGCTCGAGCATAGCCAACCCGCAGGCGTCTTTGGAGCAAACTGGCTGAGGCTTTGCGAGATTCTACGACTACACGTACTGCGTCGTCATACATGTCGTCTTCTGATAAATCACTCATGTCCGGCGGGGTCATAACACCACCGTTTTTAGCAAACTGAACCCTTTGCGACACAACTTCGTCATCGTATTCTGGTGCCCGTGCCATGCGCAGAAAGTCGGCTACGTCGTTAACTTCCTTGTCGCTAACAAACACACCCTGAATACGCTTAGGCTTAGAAATTTGAGGTGTTATGTAGAGCATGTCACCCATTCCAAGCAGCTTTTCGGCGCCAGCACCATCGATAATTGTCCGTGAATCTACCTGAGAGGTAACCGTAAAGGCCACACGACCAGGCACGTTAGCTTTAATTAGACCAGTGATTACATCTACGGACGGACGCTGTGTCGCCAAAACCAAGTGAATACCAACTGCACGTGCCTTTTGGGCAATACGCACGATCAACGACTCGACGTCGCGAGCAGCCATCATCATCATGTCGGCTAACTCGTCGATTACAATCACGATATATGGCATAGGCTCTTCTTTGGCCGACTTGTTGTACTCGGCAATGTTACGTTTGCCGGCTTCGTTTAGCGCAGAGTAGCGCCTTTCCATCTCCGCCACAGACCATTTTAGGGCTGAGATGCACTTTTCTGGGCTGGTGATAACAGGAGTTAGTAGGTGTGGGATGTCGTTATATGGCGTTAACTCGACTTGTTTTGGATCGACCAGAATTAATTTAAGGTCTGATGGTGAATTTCTATACATAAGGCTGATCAAAAAGCTGTTTATCATGACCGATTTACCAGAGCCGGTAGCTCCAGCGATCAGCATGTGCGGCAATGTGTCTAATCCCGCGACTACGCCTTCGCCAGCGATGTCTTTACCAACCACAAAACTAAGCGGTGAGGTCGATTTTTTCCATTCATCGCTCTCCAGAATGTTGCGCAGTCTTACTGTTGCGCTCTTTTGGTTAGGAACTTCGATACCGACCGCTCTTTTACCCGGAATTGGGGCTTCAATACGAATGGCGGTGGCCGCTAAGTTAAGCGCGAGGTTATTTTCTAGCGCGGTAATCTTGGTCAAACGCACGCCACTTGGCGGTTTGAGCGTAAATTGAGTCACGCGTGGACCAACATTGGCGTTTTGCATCTCTACTGGAATATTAAAGTCGGCTAATGTGTCTTCAATAATCTTGGCATTACCTTCGACGTCACCCGGATTAGCCTTGTCGCTCTTATCATTTAACAGATCGACTGAAGGATAATTCCAGTCCGGGTCGCCACTTGTTGTTAGAGCTTCGTGGTTTTCGTCGTCAGATAGTTTTTCGGCGCTGTTTTTGAGGTTTCGCAGGCCAGTTCGTTGAATTGGCACACCTTCGTTGAGCTTAAAGCCTTCCTCTTCCTCTTCCTCTTCTTCGTCTTTTTCATCGCCGTCTTCTTTCGGTTTGCGCTGAGCCAGTCCCAAAAGTTTGAGCCAACTAGAAAACGGCTTCCTTAAGATAAAGTGAATCGAAACTATAGTCGTAAAAACCAACAAAATGCCGGCTGTGACTTCATTTAACATGGTTAGCAAGAGGCTATTGGTGTAGTGCCCGACCAATCCGCCACCTTGTCCATCGTCTGCCAGCGCGAGTGAGTTGGCATTGTCTAAAAACAGATGAACAAAGCCAGTTAACGAGATTATAAAGACAATAATCCCATAGAATGTGCCACGATCGAGCTTAATATCATCCGAACGAAGCTTGCGTGCAGCCACAAATAGGATTAGAAACGGAAACAGGAAGGCGATACCACCAAATAGCTTCTGCGTAACATCAAAAAGTCCACTTGGTAGACTGCCGCCAGAGCTAAAAGCTCCAAACAACAGTAGCGCAAACAGAACAATCAGGCCGATTCCGGTAGCTTGCCTCCAAAAGTGTTCTGGCAAAGTTGCTTTGGGCGTACTTTTGACTGCAGCTTTTTTGGAAGCCTTCTTTTTGGTGGATGTTTTTTTCTTACTTTTTGCCATAGACGTTCATTATATCTTAGCTGATAACATGTCGCTAGTACACTTGCTAGAAACACAATTAATTATACATTAAGTTATATAATTTTGCAATAGGCTTATAGCTAATTATTGCCTGAGCTGATATCCCCACCTTAGCTTTTGGCGCGCGAGCCGCATGCAGCGGAGCGCACCCAAAGCTAAGGTTGGGGTCAGCTCAGAAGATTAGCCTAAAGTCCCACTACTAACTTTATAGTCCTTAACCAGTGGTATTGAAGCTGCTGCCATAATAATAACCGTACCCATTAGCATGGTTAGCGTAAGGCTTTCGTTAAAAAACAACAGCCCAAAGACTACGCCGAAAATAATTTCCATCAGGCCTAATATCCCGGCAACGCCTGCTTCTACGGACTGTATGCCTCTTACCAAAGCTAACGTTGCCAACACAGACGCAAGCGCAAACAGCACTAAATAGATCCATGCCGAGTTCGTGTTTACGTTTGGAATTGTTTCGTTTAGTATCACTACCATAATCGCATTTGATATGACTGATGTAGTCCACAGCACAACTGTTGTCTGCATTGAATTATAGGGCAGCAATTTTACGATTACAGTGTTTATGGCCGAGCCAAATCCGCTAACAGCTGCCGCGAACATGGCTAGCACCCCAAACTGTTCTGTATTTGGAGAGAAGATTAGAAACAGTCCAATTAGTCCAAGTAAAACTGATATAGACTTATCCCTTGTGAACTTTTCTCCAGCAAGTAACCATCCGAAAAAGAACATTCCAATAACGATGGTAGCATAATTAATTGTTAGAGTGACGCCAATGCCTGCATTATTGAAGGCGTAGTACAGAGGGCCCCATATAAATAGTGACGCTATGACCATTCCTGCGATTAAGTGCCCGTTTTTTCTCCACTGCATCGGCTCAAATTTTTTAAGCAAAAATGCGAAAGGCAGAAGCATGAGTAAAACCAGTACGCTCCGAAGTGCAGAGGCAACATACCCGCCAAAGTAATCACCCATCAACTTGCTCCATGCTCCATAAGTTGCATAGAAAAACGAGGCTAGAATAACTAGGCTAGCCCCTTGTCTGGGGCTGAGCTTACTTTGCTTCATGAACAAAGTATAACGCAGTCCAGTTTGGGCGCCTGCAAACTATGCCTGAAGTGCGCTTCGCTGCATGCGTTTGTCGCGCTGAAGGCATAGTTTGCAGGCGGCTACTAACCTTGTTGGCCGTGTCCGCGCATTTCTGCACGTTTGACAGCCTGACGGTCTAGGTCAGCTTGTCCGCCAACTACGTTGACTACAGGTATGACAATCGGTGAACGTTGAGTTTTGTCGAACAAGTAGTATGTGATGTGGTCTTTTAGCTCTTGCTTAAATCGATCTAGCTCAACGCGCTTGTAGCGTTGCCCAACAACTCGCTTAAGTTCGGCCCTAAACTGGTTCATCAGCTCTTCGTTATCGCGCATATATATAAATCCACGGGTAACGATGTCTGGGCTAGACATTAGCTGTCCGGTTTTCTTGTCTATTGTCAGAATCACTGTAACGATTCCGTTTTCTGACATCATCAAGCGGTCTTTAACGACTACGTTATTAACGATGGCACCAGAATCATCAACAAGCACAGTTCCGTGCTCGACGATTCCATCAATTTCCATCTTAT
>JBGTET010000015.1:0-3360 GCA_041747695.1 Saccharimonadales bacterium (SeqCode) | reverse complement strand
GAGATTGATGAAGAAGGTCGCAAGATAGCGCTAAGTCTTAAGGACAAGAAGAAATAGGACTCAGTCCCTGGGCATCTCATCTTTATGGTGGTGATGCTCAAAAAGTGATTCCTAACTAGAAAGGAGATCATCATGGCAGACACAGAAGAAGTTGAAGCAGTTAGCGATGAAGCAGAAGCAGTCGCAGTCGAAAAACGAAGCATAGAAATTCCAGCCGCAATAACCGTGGGTGATCTCGCGAAAGCTATCGATGTGCCAGTGACTGCGTTAATAACCGTGCTGATGAAAAATGGCATCATGGCGACTGTTAACGAAAAGCTAGACTTTGATACAGCTCAGATTATTGTTGGCGAAATGGAAGAAGCCGTCGAACTAGTTCCTGCTAACAGCGAGCAAAGCGACATTAAGCGAGTTAAGCGCGAACTTGATTCTAGCGCTGTTACTAGGCCGCCAGTAGTTGCGGTAATGGGTCATGTTGACCATGGTAAAACTAGCTTGCTAGATGCGATTCGTGGCGCTCACCAAGTCGACACCGAAGCCGGAGGCATAACTCAGCACATCTCGGCCTATCAGGTCGACCACAACGGACGTGCAATCACATTCCTAGATACTCCAGGTCATGAGGCCTTTGCTGCTCTTAGGGAGCATGGTGCGAAGCTGACGGACGTAGCAATTATCGTGATAGCGGCCGATGATGGCATGAAGCCACAAACAGAAGAGGCGATTCGGTTTGCTCAGCAAGCTGGCGTTAAAATTATTGTGGCGATTAACAAGATCGACAAAGAGGGCGCCAATGCCAACTTAATAAAACAGCAACTGTCAGAAAAGAATTTATTGGCCGAAGAGTGGGGAGGCGAAACTGTAATAGTTGAAGTTTCTGCAGCCAAGAAAACTGGTATCGATAAGCTGATGGATATGATCTTGTTGGTGGCTGATGTCGAAGATCTTAAAGCCGACGAAGCTGGTGCTCCCGAAGGCTTGGTTATTGAGGCACACATGGAGACTGGCCGTGGGCCAGTCGTAACTGCACTTGTTGAGCATGGGCAGATTAACCCCGGCGACATTGTTGTGGCCGGTTCTAGTTACGGCAAGATCCGAACTCTTCAAACCGTTGAGCACAAAGATATTAAGAATGCCGGGCCATCTACCCCAGTTATTATCACAGGCTTTAAGGAATTGCCTCAGTTTGGTGACACTTTTACGTTAGTTAAAACCGAAAAAGAAGCTAGAGCTTTGATGGAGAAAAACACTGATCGATCTGGTAGCAAACAGCTCGACATGAGCGGTTCTGACCTAATAACTATGATCAACAAACAGCGCGACACAAGCGAGGTAAATGTAATCTTGCGAGCCGACGTTCAAGGCTCTTTGACCTCTGTTGCAGACAGCTTGCGCTCGCTCGAAAACGAAGAAATTCAAGTTCGTGTAGTTGGTTCTGGAGTTGGTAACATTTCTGAAAACGACATTAGCATGGCCGCAACATCAGAAGCGATTATTTACGGCTTCAACGTAGAGGTTCCAGTAGCTGTTAAACGCTTAGCAAACCGCGAAAAAGTCAGCCTCAAAGTCTTTAAAGTAATCTACGAATTAATTGACGACGTTAAGTTAGAGATGGAAGCTCGCCTTGAGCCCGAAGTTGTCGAAACCGAAATCGGCAGACTGCTCATTAAGGGCGTGTTCCGAACTACTCAAAAGCAAATCATCTGTGGTGGCGAAGTCACAAAGGGCAAGGCCAAGCCAAATACAATCGTTAATATCTTCCGTGAAGACGAACAAATCGGCGAAGCAGTGGTTGAGAGCGTTCAGCGTCAACAACAAGAGGCCAAAGAAATCGTAAAAGGCGAGATGTGTGGCTTGCAGCTAGCGACTAAGCAAAAGATCCTACTCAAAGAAGGCGATCGACTTGAATTTGTCACTCGCGAGACTGTAAAACGCACGCTATAAACTTGAATTAGTCGAGTAAACCGATAGAATATGACTATGTTAAAAATCGACAATAATCTACTTACGGACATTGGCCTTGGCGGTTTGCCAGTTGATGACAAGAACAAGATGCTGGCGCACATTTACGAAACACTCGAAATGCGAGTTGGCATGACACTGGCAAAACAGATGACAAACGAGCAGCTCGACGAATTCGAAAGCTTCATTGATAGCAACAACGAAGACGGTGCGCTCAAATGGCTAGAGACTAATTTTCCTAACTACAAACAAGTTGTCGCCGACGAACTAGACAAGCTAAAAGAAGAGATTAAGGGTCAAGCTCCTCAGATTTTAGCTAGCGCAAATGCTGCACAAGCTGATCAACCACAGGTTGGTCAACCAGATCCAGCTGTTCCTGCCGATGATGATAGCACCGACGATCAAACTGATCAAAAACAAGCAGCCTAAGAAGGTTTATAAGCTTATATTTTATTGCCAGCCAAGAAAGCTTGGGCAGTCATTTCTGACTTGCCGGCAGGCTTTAACTTAAAGATTTCTAGAGCACCATTACCGCAGTAGACTCCGAATTGCGACTTAGAAATTGTGAAGGGTTTGCTGGGCTTACCAGAGTCCCCAAGCAACTTAACTTCAGTTATAGTTACGTCTTTGCCCCCAAGATTTGCTTGCGATCCTGGCCAGCCAAGGAAGGCACGGACTTCGCGACTAATTTCTTCGGCAGATTTAGTCCAGTCAATTAAGCCATCGGCCTTTGTTAGCTTGCGGGAGTAGGTCGCTTCTACAGAAGTATCTTGGTCGAATGGAACGATTTCGTCGGCAAAATACTTTGGCAGGATTTCCTCGAGTGTTTTGTTGCTAAGCTCAACCAAATTTTCGGTTAGTGTCAGAATATTTTCGTCGCCATCAATGTTGTACTCAGCTTGAGCTAAAAGTTTACCTGTATCTAGAGTAGCATTGATCAGCATAAGGCTAACGCCAGTTAGCGATTGACCGCTCAGCAGAGCAAACGTGATCGGATCAGCACCTCGCCACTCAGGCAACAACGAAAAGTGTGAATTAACAATTCCCTTGGGGAAGTAATCGATAACTTTTTGAGAAACGATTATTCCGTAATCAACAATTACCCCAACTTCAGAAGTGAATGGTTTGCTGGCAATTAACTCATCTAGCGCTTGCTTAGATTCTGGCTGGTGCAAATTGTAGCCCTGTTTTCGGGCAAAATCAGCAACCAAAGCCGGATTTCTACTGCTCATAGGATCAGGTTTGGTGACGACTGCTTCAATTTCGAAGTTGATAGATAAGGCTTCGAGCGAGGCTAGCCCTACAGGTCCATTACCAAAGAAGATTAGCGTCTTTGACGTCTTTGTCATAGTCCATGGCCTCCAATTTGCCGTCCTCGCCAATCTTAAAAAAGGCTTC
>JBGTET010000014.1:0-5312 GCA_041747695.1 Saccharimonadales bacterium (SeqCode) | reverse complement strand
AAGCTCTCGACCTGGGTTGCTCTTCTTGATTTCTCTGTCGACTAGCTCGAATAATTCATCTAGGCGGGCCTGAATGATGGCGTCGATGTCGCGCATTGCGAATTCATAAATGTCGTGATCTTGCTTTACGACGATTGTGTCCTTTGGAGTCGGGAATTTAAAAGCACGTCCGTGCTGAATCTTAACTTCCTCGGCAATATCTAGGTCTGTACGCAGGCCAATTGCTAAGTCGTTGGTCAAATTGATGCTACCAACTGGCACAACCGAGACATGCTGGACTTCGTCGTCTTCAAAAATAACTACGCCAGTTGTACCGGCGCCAAAATCGACAATAGCTGTGCCCGATTCGCGTTGCTTTGGCGTCAAAGTTGCCTCTGCAGCAGCTAGCCCAGACACAATGTGATTATTTGCTCGCAAATCCAAGGCGTGTAGGGCTCGATCAAGATTTTTGACGGCTGGAGTCGCTGCAGTAACAATATGAGCGTCAACTTCTAGCCTGATCCCACTCATGCCGACTGGATCTTTGATGTTATCTTGCCCATCAAGACTGTAATTCTTAGAAAATACTTGGATGATTTCACGATTTGGTGGTAGCTGGACCACTGTTGCAGCTTCTTCGGCGCGCTGTAAATCTTCTAGCCCGATCTCGCGGGAGTTTCCAGTGATGGCGATCACTCCTTTAGAGTTCAATCCAATAACATGAGATCCATTTACGCTAACTGTTGCGCTGGAAACGTGTAAGCCTGCGATTCGTTCGGCGTCTTCGATAGCTGCCGCGATAGAATTGGCAACGTCTTCAACATTATTTACGGTACCCTTACGCATGCCGCTATTGACGGCTTCGCCAGCACCAATAATAGTTGGGTGAGTATCACCCTCTCCCAATGTCCCGATGACACAACGAACCTTAGTTGTACCGATGTCTATGCCTACGGCCATAGGCTGGTTTTTCTGCATAGGGCAAGTATACCGCCTATGTTAATCGACAACAAGAGGAGTGTATGTTCAAATACTTCACCCTAACAGACCACTACGCCGCGCTATCGCCCATAAGCGCGGCTGCGTTTCGCTTTTAGTCTGTTCGAGCGAAGTATTTGAACCTATTTCGTGAGTATATCGTAGCCTGTCTCAGTTATTAATACAGTATGCTCAAAGTGTGCAGATAACGAACTGTCTGCGGTGCGGATTGTCCAGCCGTCGGCGTCCTGTTTGACATGCCAGTCGCCGATTGTTGACATCGGTTCGATTGCAATGGTCATACCAGGCTGTAGAGTCTCGCCTGTGCCGGCTTTGCCATAGTTTGGGATGTTTGGGTCCTCGTGGACCATGTGGCCAACGCCATGGCCGACCATGTCACGGACAATGCCATAGCCGTAGCGATCCAAAACCGCCTGTACGGCAGCAGCGATATCGCCGATTTTGGTTGGTCCCTTGATTGCTTTGATCCCAGCCGTCAATGATTCTTCTGTGCCGGCTAATAATTTCTGTTTATCTGGAGTTGAACTACCAACTTCGACCGTAAACGCCGAATCGCTGATCATACCTTTGTGTTTAACCCCAAAATCGAAGCTAACTAGGTCACCTTTTTCGATTACTCGGTCTTTAGGAATTCCATGCACAATCTCGTCATTAACAGATATACAGATAACCGATGGGAAGCCTTGGTAGCCCAAAAATGCCGCTTCGGTGCCGAAAGCTTTTATCTCACGGAAGGCGATATCGGCCATGTCCTGTGTCGTGGCTCCAACTGCCACTTTAGCCTTCATGAGCTTCAAAATTTCGGCCGTCATTCGGCCACTTTCACGCATGTCTTCAATTTCTTGAGCGGTCTTAACCTTGGTGTACACTTTTGACTGCCTCTACAATTTCTTGATGAACTTCTTCAATAGTTTGCTCGCCGTTGATAGCCAAGACTTCAATCCCTTGATTGTCTAAATATTCCAAAATTGGCTGAGTTACATTTTGGTACTCATTAAATCTGACGTCGATTGATTCGTCCCGATCGTCTTCTCGACCACGTTCGTGCAAGCGCTGTCGAGCAACTTCCAAATCAACTACAAGGTGTATTACAGCCTCGATGGATACTTCGTTATTTGCACAAAACCCAACCAACCACTGAGCTTGGTCGTGGTCGCGCGGGAAGCCATCTAGGATTACTTTCTTGGGATCATCGTAAGAATTTATGGTCTTGGCGACAATTTCTTCAACGATTTTGTTATTTATAAGTTCGCCTCGATTGATCTGTTCTTTAACTTGCGGATCTTGCATATGCTCGCGCAGCGCTGCGCCAACTGACAACCAATGATAACCTAAAGTTTCTACAAGCATCTTGCCCTGAACCGACTTGCCGGCTCCGGATGGACCCATAATTAAAATCACGCGAGTTTTTCTCTTACGATTTTAGAAACAACACCGCCATCAGCTTTCCCAGCGGTCTTTTTCATAACTCCACCCATGATTTGGCCCATGTTATCTTTGCCAACTTCGGCAATAACTTCATCAACAATCTTGGCGATCTCTTCTTCTGACATTTGCTCGGGCAAGTAAGCGTCGATGATAGCTTTTTCGGCTAGCTCATCAGCAGCCTTGGCGTCGTTACCGCCCTTTGTAAACATTTCTGATGCCTCGGCGCGCTTTTTTGATTCGCGCTTTAGCACAGCAGTCGCTTGCTCATCAGTAAAATCACCCTTTTCGTCTAGAGCCGCCATTTGCAAAGCTGCCTTAACCATCCGCAAAGCTTCTACCTTAGCTTGATCGCCAGCCAACATGGCTTGCTTTAAATCTTGATTAATTTGATCTTGCATAATACCTTAATCATATCAAGTCATCCGCACGGTGACTAGCTTAGAGACTTCAATATAAAAATAAGACGAGCTTCGCGGCATGCGTTTGTCTCGTCGTTTTTTATATTGAAGTCTAAGTAAGGCTATTTAGCTAAGCCCATGCGGATATTCTTGACCTTCTCCGCCTTGCGTTGTCGTCGAACAATCGCCTTTTTACGTCGCTCAGTTTTGCTAATTGGCTTCTCAAAATACATGTTGGCACGTGCTTCTGCCAATACACCAGCTTGCTGCACTTTTCGATTAAATCGGCGCAACATGTTCTCTAGTGATTCTTTTCCGTCTTTACGTGTAACCTGTAACATATCTCGAGTATTCTATCGTAACAGAGGTAATTATGCAAGCCCAATTGTGAAGATTTGTATCTGGACTGATGTCCGCCCATTATAGCTATTTTTTTGCGGTGAGTAGACGATTTCTACAACCGAGCCTGCTTCTGGCATTTGCTCAGCGATCGAGAAGCCAATTCCGTCTATTTTATACCCCTGCTCATCTGTGAATGTGGATTTAGCATGTGCCTGAGTGGTACCGACAGGACGCCAATTATCCAACTTAACCCCTTTGGAGGTGAAAATTGGCGCCGGATTGCTGTTGCCGAATGGCGCTAACTGCTCCAACAAGTCTAATAATTCTATGGTTATTCCAGAAAATGCATCTAGGTCGATGTCTGAGTCTGCTAGCAAGAAGCGTTCTTGGTCTAAAAGCTGCTGATTTACGAAAGATTGGTTAATTGCCTCTCGGAAGTTCTGTAAATCTTTAGTTTTTATGGTTGCTCCGGCTGCAGCTTTATGGCCTCCGCCGTTTATGACTAGCTTGCCAGCCGAGTTAACGGCATCGGCTAGGTTAAAATCACCATAACTGCGAGCCGAACCCTTGGTTTTATCGCCTAAAATTTGCATAACAAAGGCTGGTTTATGGAATTTTTCGACTAAGTTGCTGGCGACTATACCGTTAATTCCATGTGACCAATCTTTGTGTGCTAGAACCAGCACAGGATCGTCAGCAAAATCTTCGGCTAGCTTACAAGCTGCTTCAAATATCTTCTGCTGGTCATCACGGCGTTGCTGATTAAGCTTGTTAAGCTCACCAGCAATCTTAAGAGCTTCTTTGTCTGTTTTGGCCATGAGTAGCTCGAGGCTTCGTTTGGCGTGCTCAAGGCGACCACCGGCGTTCAGGCGTGGACCAAAACGATAGCCAAAATCCTCTGCTGTCACATTGTCTAATTCCACCCCGCTAACTTCGGCCAACGCTTTCAGCCCTGGGCGCCGAGTTTTGCTCGTAACCTTTAGGCCCCACCAGACAAGCATTCTATTTTCATCCAGCAAATCAACCACATCACAAACTGTTCCCAGAGCGACTAAATCGAGTAGCCACTTCTCTTGTCCCTGCTCGAAACCCTTCAATTCTTGTTGAAGTGCTGTTACTAATTTAAAAGCTACGCCAACTCCAGCCAGATCTCGCCAAGGATATTTACTGTCGTCGCGTTTTGGGTTTACCACAGCAACAGCGTTTGGCAATGCTTCGCCTAGCTCATGGTGATCCGTCACGACAACATCGATTCCTAAACTGTTGGCGTAGTCAATTTCTTCGAGCGAGCGACTACCACAGTCGACTGTCACGATTAGGTCAGCTCCCATTTTTTTGATGGCATCGACACCAGTTTTACTGAGTCCATAGCCCTCGGTGAATCTATTGGGGATATAAAAATCGGCTTTAATTCCAAAAGCCTTGAAGGCTTCAAGCAGTATTGCGGTAGCGGTTATACCATCAATATCGTAGTCACCGTAAATTACGATCTTTTGCTTTTTTGCATGTGCCTGCTTAATCCGCTTAACCGCTTTTTTAATGTCAGGCAAAAGTTCAAAATTGTGTTGTGTTTCGTACCTCGGGTTCAAAAAATCTTGGAGGTTTTTAATACCTCGTTTGGTAACTATCGCTTGAAAAATCTCTTCTGGAGTCATAGCCTACCCGCTCACAAAACCGATTATTTCATTTTTTGTTGGCGCTGAGTTTTAAGTACGATTGATTGCAATTCTTTAAAGATAATAAACTGCTTATTTGTGTAATAAACCTTGGTATTCCCCTGTCGCTCGGAATGCAAGAAACCGATCTTCTCTAATTTTCGGAGTTCGCGCTGGATGTTGCCTGGGTCTTCTTTGATAAGTTTGGCGAGGCCTCGAACGTGAGTTTTAAAGTCGGGATATTTTGCGTAAACAACTAATATTTTACGTCGCACACGTGATGTGATAAATACGTCTAGCACCTAGCATTTCCTCCTTTTATACATTGTCATTCAGACAACAACCTCGAATCAGTATACTGTCAGATTTTGTTCGGTGCAACCATAATCACTTAGCGTATTGATCAATGTTTTGCATGATGGCCGTAATCTCATCGGCATCGGGAATATAATTGTCTTCGTAATAGTGGTCAGTGTCGAGATAGTTTATTTTGACGTCTAAAATGTGCATC
>JBGTET010000013.1:0-8142 GCA_041747695.1 Saccharimonadales bacterium (SeqCode) | reverse complement strand
TGATTCGATTACCATGCACTTCACTGGCAAAACTAGCCCTTGTGTTTTAAAGAGTGCTGATTCTAAACAAGATGATTATCAGCATATAGTAATGCCCCTAAGATCATAATTAGTGGTCTTGATCTATAATATAGCCCCATGAGCATAACGTCGTTGAGACTGCGGCAGTTCAGATCATACGATGACTTTTCGATTGAACTAGCCCCGCGAGTAAACATTATCGTTGGACCAAACGCCAGCGGTAAGACCAATTTATTAGAGGCCTTTCAGGTTGCCTGTATTGGCTCATCTTTTAGAGCCAAAGATATTGAATTAGTTAAATTTAACCAATCTGGTTCTAAGATAGAAATGCTAGGCGAAGACACTTCTAGAACTGTAAAAATCAAAAAACAGGATGATAAAACTGTAAAACAAATCACCATCGACAACGTTGAAATTAAAAGGCTAACGATCAACAAAATTGTGCCGATTGTACTGTTTGAACCGGAAAACCTAAGAATGATAAATGGCTCACCAGAAAGAAGGCGAGATTATCTAGACAACATTCTTGAAATAACTATTCCCACTTTTAAAAACACACGACGACAATATAAAAGAGCCCTTGCTCAGAGAAATCGATTATTAAAGCAAGAGAATAGAATCATTAAAGATCAGCTGTTTGTGTGGGACGTAAAGATATCAGAATATGGTGCAGCGATTATAGAGGCTCGCCAAACGTTAATAAAACGCATAAACAAAGATGCCAATGCGGTCTATAAGGGTCTGTCTGGTTCGAACAACAAAGTTAAGCTAGTTTATGAAAGCAAAGTTAAAACCACAGACGTACGATCAGGAATATTAAAAGGGCTGAACCAAAACTTAGACAAAGACACCTTGCGCGGCTTTACGTCAATCGGCCCTCACCGCGACGACATAATATTTATGTTGAATCGTCATGACGCTCACAATAGCGCCTCTCGTGGAGAAACAAGATCACTCGTGCTAATGTGTAAAATCATCGAACTTAAAATTGTCGAAGAAACCTTTCAACAAAAGCCAGTTTTATTGCTGGACGACGTGTTTTCTGAGCTAGACACTAAACGCCGACGCGCCCTAACAGCTTACCTAAAAGACTACCAGGTTATTATCACGACAACAGACGCCGATTCGGTTCTAGAACACTTCTTAAAGGATACTAATGTGATTGCGCTGAGTCCTACTCAATCATAAAACTCACCAACATATAACCAATCTTTCTTAACTTGGTTTAAGTCCTTTGTTTTTTTAGCCAATTCTAAGGCTGACGACTTCAGCGCTTGGTCGACGGTCGAACTACCAGAGGCAAAATACACCTCGACAGAGTTTTGTGTAATATCGTACAGAGCTTGTCCTGAAGACAATTGAATTGGATTACCCTTGAATTTAAGTGGAGGGTTCGAAGACACAATATTTGCAGTTTCAAAATCAGTATTAATCAGTGAAAGATCCCCATCGCTATTTATTTGTACGTACGAGAATTCATCAGCAAGTGGAATTAAATTAACAGTATTATCAACTGACTGCTTATTTACGTTAACAACATGCGAAATAACATCCCCCACTACATCCAAATTATGAATGGCATATCTATAGCTATCGCCAGAGTGCTGAACAACCAGACCGTTATCCACCACAAAGAACTTCTGATTTTCTACATCAACAATGTCCTCTGTTGCTCCTGTAGAAATCGTATATAATTTGATGCTCTGGTTGGAGACTTTTGAATGGTCGTGGTCACCATCTTCTGATTCCTTCATAGCTTCTTGTTGAGAGAAGACAATTTTATCCTCACCGCTCGCGGTGGCAAAAACTACATTAGAAGCAAAATCTTCACTAACAGATAGATTATTGATCGAGGTATACAGGAAACCCTTGCCATCCCTAAAAACTAGTTTGTTATTCTGACAACTAATAATTGATGGCGTCAGGTAAGCATCTTTAGTTGTAACAACAGTAGCCAAATTAGATCCGCTCTTCAAGCTGAACTCAGATATATTGCTGTCTATACTCGATTGGCTTGACTTACGGGTACCATATAGCTTGTCGTCAGTTGCGCAAAAGTCCCCAATAAACACCCTATACTCACCGGCAACACCAACAGGCGATATATTATTTTTTGTGATATCGATGTTCCACCAAGTGGCATTTTCCCTAAAAAATGACTTATGTGGATTGTTTCTTAAAACAGTGCTAAGCAAAGGACTAAGTTCATCTAATGGCCCACTTTTAACTAAAGCTCCAGCTTTGGTCCAAACAACTTTTTGCGTATTGCCAAGACCGAACTCCTTTGTTAGCGACTTGCTAGTGCTTGGATCGTCTATGCTAGCTTCGGCGATGGCCGTACCGGTAAAGAACCGAATTGTTTTTGAGCCCTGTCTTTTAGAGTGCGTAAAGTTGCTGCCCAAAACCTCGCTCTGATATAACTCTTTCCCGTACTCAACAGATGTTGACCTAAGAACCACAAATGCAATTATCCCAACAACAAACAATAAGAATATAACCCCAGCGATCTTCAATCTCTTAAGCATTGTAGGATCCATATTTAATACCAGTTCTTTATATTATGAAATTCGATAGCCGCACAAGGACTGTCGTACCTATCTTTTATGTACTTTAGCCCCCAATTAATCTGAGTTCTTGGATTAGTTCTGTAGTCAGCGCCCTCAGTAGCCATTTTGTTTGCTGGCAATGATTGTGGAATGCCATAGGCCTTACTTGTTGGATTTTCCGCGAGTTCATTCCACGATGATTCTCTTGAGTAAAGCTCAAACAAGCACTGGAATTGATTCCCTTGGTTCCAACCAAATGGCGCCGCCAACTCTTGCCCGATTGCCACATTGGGGCTTAGCCCGAAATCAACAGGCCGTACATTTGCTGGCAATGAATTTGGATCCCCGGGATTAAAAGAGCCAGAACCGGAGCCACTTGATTGCATACGTATTATTTCTGCAAGATATGTGTCGCCGACATCAGATTTTGAATCGCTAACCAAGTGGTGCGACAGAATTCCCTTTTTTCCATCAACATCAGTGTTTATCTGTATATTATACTTTTGCCTTAAGTATGCGACTGTTCGCGCAACAGCTAGTTTCTGGGCTGCATTTTCGTTTAGTTCCTTTTCTGAGGTTGCAACGGTTCCGTCTGAGCCGCCACCGATTTCGATACCAATGCAGCAGTCATTATAACCAGCAGCGTGTGCTGTTTTTGTCGCCAAGTCGTTTACTAACTGGTGCACATTGCCAGAGCCATCTATGTAAAGCTGAACAGAACATCCGCCAGGACAAGACGTATTACTCTGAATCGAGGATATGAACTCATCGACGGTAGCGTTAGGGTTTCCGCCTGTCCAATGCAGAACGATACCTGTCGGGGTTATTGGACCTCCAGAAAAAGCGACAGTTTTAATTAACTCAGACTCATCTAATGGCAAAATTCCGCCACCAGAAGAATCCGGGTCAACATCAAAGTAGTAAATTCCCGAATCTATGGTCTCTTTCTGTTTCTGCGACAAACTAAATACGGCCATAGTATTCATCGTTAGTGCTAGCAGTATTGAACTATAAATAATTAGTCCTTTCTTAAACATTAGTAAAGCTCCGGCAGCGCATTGCTATCTAATACTGTGACATGGAAATGATTTTTGTGCCCTGGGTAACACCTGATGTCTACCTTTAAGCCCAATTGGGTTGCATAATCCTGCAGGGCTTTTGTGGTTCCGTCACCAGGAGACTCACACCACAAAATTGTCTTAATCACTTTCGTGTCTATAAACATCTTGCCAAGCGTTATCGTATGCTCTGCGCTATAAGCCCCTACCGCAGAAACAGTATGATTAGCAGCTGCTGTATCTCCTCCTGCATTTACATCAACGTTAATTCCGGTTTTGTGGGTCTGGTGTCCCGATGCGGCTGTCAAATCGTTTATTATGAGTCTCGATTTGCCCTGATACTGCTCACCGTAGGCCATTCCAACAGAATGGAGCACGCAGACCAACTGCTGGCTACCGTAGCGATCTGAAGTCACGACTGCATACTCTCCGCCAGGTGCATCTGGCATTTTGAAGTATCCAGCCGCCGTAGGATGAGCTTCAAGGTTGGATGGACATTCAACGCCATCCAGGCTAGCAGTAGCTGAGTTTCCACTGACTCCACCAAAACCTAAGCTGGCACAAGCTTCTTCGTCTCCACCATAGCAGGCGCCACTATATGCCGTAACCGTATCCAGGATGTACATTCTGTATCTTGTGAACTCTTCTGACTGTACTGCACCTTCTTTTAGCGGAGGACAGTCATCGATGATGTCTTTATATGGCTTCCCGCTACTAAATTCGAGTCTGCCGGTGTCCTCAAATATCTTTACACCAAAACATTTCTCGCCCCATTCATCTCTAAGCTCTTCTAGTTTTGCATCCGAAAAGTTGTTTGCATTTTCATATGGGTTGTCGTAATCATCATTTTCCAGCTCTGTTAAGCTAAATCCATATTTTGGTAGGCCGTAGTCAAAACCAGCTCCGGCGGCATAAGTTGCCGTTCCAGGTATAAAAGTCCTAAGAGAAGACAATATTTTGAACGGGGAGGTGAATAGTGTTGTTGCCAACTGCGAAACAGAATCAGGCGCTTGCCTGGCGAAAGAGGAAACAACAGAGCGAGGATTATTTTTATCTAGCGTCTTATAAAACAAACCTTTCTCATTGGCGATATTTATCAGCTCTTGTCTTTCTTTTAGTTTAAGCTCAGCAACCTCGGGCCTGCTGAGTGCCCTTCCGCCCTGCGCGATTGCACTTTCATTTGCAGAATAGAATGTACCAAAATTTAGATACGACCCGTACTTAGCGCCTGCTGCACCTTGTATGTCCACCGGGTCACCACCAAACCAGCCCAACAGTGCATCAAGAAAGTCATCTGCGAACAGCAGGGTTACTGCTTGGCCAGCTAACGGTCCAACTAAACTTGCAGAAGAAACAACATCTGCTACCGTAAATATAATCTGTCCAGGAATACTAGAAGCAGCACCACATGCGCCACGTATGCCCGGTATACTATCGACTACCTGAGAAACAACATTACCATCAGGATCAATATAAACTTCTTTGGGTGGCGGAGTGGTACCATCAGTAGGCTCACCAAGCTCTGTTGTAACATCTTCGGCATCGAGCCACGAACTAGCCTTCACGGCTCCAGCAGCAGACCCTCCAGTGCCCGCCTCTACTGCTTCTTGAGTAAAGGCCTGGGAAGCATAGCCAAGCTCCTCCCACGTATCTTCTGTGGCGGTGCCAGACATAATCATTCCAGCATAACTCATCATTTCCATGGCAGACTTCATGAGCGGTACTTGAACCAGCTCATAGCTCTCGCTATCTACTTGGTCAGCTATTGCCACTGCGGCACAGCCAACCCCAGTTACAAGTCCAACAATACCAACACCCCTAGCTGCCTTAGTCTGGATATCTGCCTTGTTAAAATTAGTTCCTGCCGCCTCTGGCGCTCCCGCTTTCGGGGCGTCCGTTGTGCTGTCATTTGTAGCACTTCCAACTGGCGCAGAGCCCGGGTCGCGAGTGGCTATCCGTTCCCTTCGATTCTCCCGCCACTCATTATATCTAGTCTTTCCTTTGTCGACCGCCTTCTGCTCCAGATTTCTGACTACTCCCAGCCCAATAAGGTTTCTTATTTTAACTTTTCTGAAACCTACAGCTCCAACAACCCTATTAACACCAGAACCACGAGAGACTATCTTCATTAGCCTGCGATCTTTCCTAATGTTAAGATCTAAATTATCTACCTCGAAATATATAATCCCATCGTCCAAGTTTACTCGGTACGGTTCATAGCCAGCTTTTTTAAATTCATCAAACACTTCGTCGATTGATTTACCATATTTTTTAGTATCAACCGAAAGTTTCCGCGCCTGTCCTGAAGGTGATTTATCAAAAAACTCAAAACCATGAGCCAAGGCTGCAGCATCCATTGCGTCAGCAAGCCTGTTGCCAAGCCCCGACAACCGACGCTTGCCCGGGTCGTTAGGGTTCTTGGCATAACGCCACAAACGAGTCGCTCTGGAGGTTGAAGCATCCTCGTTGGAAGTAAAATGGAATTGCTGCAATAACTGCGCTGCATGAATAAATTGTCCAGGCCCAGACATAAAAGAAAACCAAGCGATCGTTCCGGCCCCGCCAATAGCGGTTGCAGCTATCAAGGGCTTAGAATATCTACCCCTAAACCTTCTCCGACTTGACTTACCACCTTTCTCGTCTTGGTCGCTGGTATATTTCGGTTGATCCTGAGGGTCTTCGGCATTCTTATTAAAATGTTCGGGGTCGGTTAATTCCTTAAAAGTTTTGTCGGTATCAAAAGCGGCAAGATCACTATACTTATCATCCAATTCTTTTTCGAATTTATCTTTCGGCGCTAGTACGGGCATGTTTGATTAACCTGTTTATGTTGCCTGTGGTGGGGCGGGTTGGTTTGGTTGCTGTGCATCTACTATATCAACGATTTGCTCGAGTTGCTTCAACTGTTCTGGGTTAGTAGTCACGAGGGCGTGTTCTGTCGGAGATGCAACAACCTGAATGTGGATGTGATTTGACCCAGCAAACAACAAGCCTTGCCCAACAGGGAAGTTCATTAAGCGTTTGGATTCTTCGCTGGTTAACTTAAATACTCCAGACAAAATATCTACTGCCGAAGCTGATTGTTTTAGTAAAACCTGCATCGATGCATTGGCCACAATTGCTCGCCCCATCTTTGAGCTCATAAAGTCTTCTACGTCCTGGGTAATTGTTGTTAGTCCCAAGTTATACTTACGCGCACGTTTGGCTACGCTAAAAATAAAGTGCGCAGAATCTTCGTACTTCATTAACTGCCAAGCCTCGTCGACGATCATCATGCGCTTGCGCTGGTCGGCTTTGGTTCTATTCCAGATGTAATTAAGGACAATGTACATAGCCACCGGACGAAGTTCGTCTTCTAGGTCACGAATGTTAAAAACAACTAACTGGTTGTCGATAGTAATATTTGATTGCTGTGAGAAAATTCCCGCAAAGGTTCCTTTGGTGTATTTGCGCAGCCTTTGTGCAAGTTGGGGCCCCGAGCCACCCATATGTAGCAAAGTGTTGTATAGGTCGTTGACTGTTGGAGGGGGTGAATTATGTGTCAGCGGGTCGTTAGTTATTCCTGCGTTGGCGTAAGTGTCTATTAGGGCTTGGTCTAAGTCTGATTCTTCTTCTGGTGTCATCCCTGCAACGCCAGGGCCTTCTCCGGTTTGAGAGGCGGACGAACCTTGCATCATCAAGCGCAAAAGCCCGTGTAAAGTAATAATGTTAGAGCGCAGTGCATTGTCGGCTTCTTCTTCGTCGATTACTCGCGGCAAGTCGAAAGGATTTATGCGGACATCAGAACTCAGAGATAGCCGAACGTACGAACCGCCGACTGCATCTGACAATCGTTCGTACTCATTCTCTGGGTCGACAATCACGACTTCGGTGCCGGTCATCATTGAACGCAAAGCCTCGAGCTTAACAAAGAAAGATTTACCCGCACCAGACTTAGCGAAGACAACCATATTGGAGTTTTCTAGCGAAAATCTGTCAAAGATTACCAGACCATTATTGTGCATGTTTATGCCGTACAGAATTCCATTTTCTTGAGTCAAGTCGGCACTAGTGAAAGGGAAGCTGGTCGAAAGTGCGCCGGTGCTCAAGTTTCGCTTTACGCCAAGCTTGTCCATCATTTGCGGGAGTGTCGAATTTAGTCCTTGTTCCATCTGTGCAGTTGCGGCTTTAGAAAAGACTAATTGCTGGCCCAAGATAGATTCCACCTTGTGATGCACAAAATCGAGTTCGTCCATGCTGTTGCCATAAATCGTCATATATAGACCAAAGCGGAAGAAACGTTCTTCGCCGACCTGCAATTTGTCGCGCAGTTCTTCTGCATCCTGAATGGCCGCCTGTAAGCCTGGGTCACGAACACGACCTTTTTCGGCGTTAAGCTGTAGCGAAGCCTCTAGGTTGCCAACTTTTTTACGCAAGTTTTGCAAAACAACCTGGCTCTCAACAGGGTAAATAAACATCGAAATATCAATAACTTCGTCTAGGTTTACAATCGGCGACAACCAACCGGTATAAAGTTG
>JBGTET010000012.1:0-41395 GCA_041747695.1 Saccharimonadales bacterium (SeqCode) | reverse complement strand
TTTGCTCCACGATAGCCAGGAACACGCACTGGCTGACTTGGGTCAACTGGCTCTACGGCTAAAATATCGTCAGCAAGTTTTGTAGTTGATGCCTTAAAGGCGGCAATATCGCCGAAAGCCGCAGGGTCAATTGCTATGATTAGTGTTCCGATATAGCGTTGGCTATCAAGAGGCTGGTCAAGTCCACTTTTTCCCCTTACTAAACTGCCGCTCAATACATCTATCAGCAGGTTGATGCCAAAGCCTTTAAACCCACCAAAAGGTAAGACAGCATAGGCAACATTTGGGTCTGTGGTTATGTTGCCTTGCTTATCAACATAGGCATTGTCAGGTAATTTTTCATCACTTTCTTTAGCCTGGTTAATTCGACCATATGCATGCATTGCGGTAGCAGCATCAAAAACAATTGGATATTTGTCTGTCGGTATTCCGTAAGCGATTGGGTTAGTGCCAGTAACGTCTGTTTTGCCGCCAAAGGGTGTTACTCCTTGCGGTCCACCATTTTCAACTATGATGGCTATGCAGTCTTGGGCTGCAACACGACGACAAAAAACATCAAAAAAGTCATTATAGGTGCTGTCGTAGATGCCGAGTGCATAAATACCTTGCTCTTTAGATTTGGCAACAACCTCGTCTAGGTAGTCGGCAGTAATAAGAGGTGCTAGGCGACCATTTCCTTTAATGAGCTTTACGGCTGGCTTCGTGACTACAGCTTCAGCCTTATTGTCACCAGCATTTTCCATTAAACGTGAATGTTTGCCTGGCAGCTCGCCAACAGCACTAAACTGATTGCCAACTAGCTCTTGCTCAACCACAAGTTCCGTAAAGGTGTCAGCGTCTTGATTCGTAAAACCACTGCCAACTAAAAATGCTGCAACTTTAACTTTTAGGTCGTCAATTTGTACTCTCATTTTTTATGCTCCGTGAACTTCATTAAATCTTCCTTTCTGTAACGCCTTAATTTTCGTTCGCCAATCCGAATTGCTTTAAGAATGCCTTTTTTGTCCCAAGCACGCAAAGTATTAGCATGAACCTGAAGTAGCTCACTTGCTTGTTTTAGGGTTAGTCGCTCTGGTAATTCCTGTGACATATTTACTCACTCTTGATAACATTATTATACAGATGAGTAACAGCTTGCGGTAGCTGTTTTGGGAAGATGTAATGAAAAAAGATGACAAACAGGCTAGTAACGAACCCAACAAGAAGCCCAAAGACGATTTGGACGCTAGTGCTATCGGCAGGGCTGAAGAACCGATAGCTGTTATTGACACCTCAAAATACAGAGCTGGGTTGTCTGTTGATGAATGGACTAAACTTAAAAAACAAGACTCTGCGACACTCACACCAAGCCAAAAGAAAGCACTTGAGTCAGCCGATGCTAACGTTAAGCAAATGATGGAACGTGTTAGACCACGCCTGTCTGAGCTTGCAAAAATGAGCAAATCAATTGGTAAAGTTGACCTTGGTTCAAAGATTCCGAAAATCAGTTCAACTATACCGACTATACCCGCTGCCGTACCTAAGCACTCCGAGTTGTTTGAAGATACAAGTTGGATAGATAGTATTACTCCACCTGCCTCATCAGAAGAACAGGCTAAACAGACGGCTATTTTAGAGCGAATGGCAGAAGCATTTGAAGCACAAAACACAGAACTGAACGCTCACACGCAGAAGCTATTAAAACCAAGTTATATTGCAAAAGACCATAAACTCATTTTTGCTAATACGATTATTGATATTCCGATTGGCGACCAAGAACTTATTTGTAAGATTATGTTTCGTGCTGGCAAGCCAGTGTCTAAGCCTGTCGGTATCGGCGATGCACTTATGAAGATGGGTGTTGCCATCGAGCAGATTAAAGGAAATAAGCGTGTCCATTATGCAAAAGCTAATTTAAACATAACGATTGCAAAGAAAGTTCAAGTTAATGACCTGTTTGAAATAGAAGACAAAAGCATTCGTTTTAATCCAAAGTACGTTTAGCACCTCTGTGCAACGTTGCACAACCATAGCTTCATTACCATTGAAGCATGGACAAGCAACCACAAAGTAACAAATCGCAAAAGAGCCAGGCAAAACCTTGGTCTGATGCTGAATTGCGACGTGCTACACGTGTGTTTGAGTTGCTCATACGAATAGATAAGCGTCAGAAAGGTCGCTCAAACGATGGTCAGCGAAATACAGATAACGCCCGTTAAGCCAAATAACGGGCTAGTTGGCTTTGCCAGCTTTGTTTTTGCTGATGCTTTGTATTGCGGCTCTGTCGGCATCTTTAGCCGACCTAATGGCGGCTTTAGGCTCGTTTACCCAACAAAGCTAGTTGCAGGTCGTCAACTAGATGTTTATCACCCAATATCAGGTGCTGTTGGTAGCCAGATTGAAGAAGCTGTAATAACTAAATATGAAGAAGTAATGAATAATGCTTGGAATAGACACAGTAGTGCTTAACTTTTATCCCAATGAATATGCCATATTGCGACCCTGGGATTTTACTCCCAACGTAAACCGCATTACATCTACCGAGCCAAAGGATATGGGTAAAGGAAGATATATGACGGCTGTCCGTAATCCCACCAAGCAAGAGACAGCTCAGATGGGCTACTTACCATATTTAACCTTCTTCAAAGGCATAAGAGCTGGCGGTGTTACAACAGGTTTGAAGGTGCAATTATCTGTCCCTAAGCTGATATATGGTAATAATTTTGATGAACTGTTTGAAGCTGACCTAGAACAGGTCTACCAACGGCTGTATGCGGGCTTAAAGTTTTATGGCGTGCGATTTTTTGATGGCATAGATGCTGTCAAAAATGCCAAAGTTGCCACAATTCACTTTGCCAAAAACTTCCCACTAAATAATTACATGACTGCTCGTGAAGCGATTATGGAAATACAAAAGTGCGACATTACTTCATGGCGTGATGTAAGCCAAAGTGACTATGAAAATAATGGACATGGATTTAAGTCGCACTCTAAATACTATGAGCTAGCTTTTTATGACAAGAATGCGGAATACAACAAAGGCAAACGTAACCAACCTGTGTTTGATAGAGATTTGCAGTTACAGATGGACTTGTTTGGCGACAAAGTCATCACACAGCCGTTTGAAGTTTTGCGGATGGAAGCCAGACTCAACAACCCAAAAAACATAAAGTCTGTGCTTCAAAAGGCTGGTTTTGATGGCTCAGCAGTTACTCTGTCAGCATTATGCAGTAAAGATGTGTCTCAGGCTGTATTGAAGCAGCAGCTATCTGACCTATATTCACGCTACCCAAAAATTAGTGATGCAAAAGCACCTGACTTTCATGCTTTATTTAGCGAGCTTTATGTCCAGAATCCTAATCGTAACATCACAACTTTGTTAGCGGCGATTGGTCTAAGAGCCTTAAATCAAGAAGATGGCACACGTAGGCTTAAGGACATAGTCGGTCCACGTGGCAGTCCAGCATTGCTTCGTCAAGCTAAAAAAATCAATCAAGAACTTGCTTACAGATTTGAACAACCAGAAGTTTTTCAGCTCCTTAACGAGCAACTAGACAGGTTCGAGCCTGTTCAGGTCGATAACTTCTTAAGTTGATGACAAATGTAAGCTATAATAGGAGTAAATACTATGAGAAAAGCCGTAATACTAGCAAGAGTTTCAACAAAAAAACAAGAAAATGAAGGTTTGTCGCTGGAAGAAATACAATTGCCAGCAATGCGTGAATACGCTGAACTGCACGATTTTGAGATAGTTCATGAATATGTTTTTAGCGAAAGTGCCGACACGGGCATACGTAAAAAATTCAACGAGATGATGGACTTTCTTAGAAAGCATAAAGATGTCGAGGCATTGATTGCTTTTCGAGTCGATAGGGCAACCCGTAACTTTGCCGACCATGTAGCGATGGACACCCTTCGGTCGGAATACAACAAAGAGCTACATTTTGTACATGACCGTCTTGTCATTACAAAACAATCAGTCGGACGAGACATAACCGATTGGGACACTAAGGTTTACTTGGCTAAGCAAATCATCAATCGCCTTAAAGAAGATGCTCATAATTCACGGTACGCCAAGCTCCGTGATGGCGAATTACCTGGCATTGCCCCTTTTGGCTACAAGAATGAAACTATTGATAAGCGGAATAAGACTGTTGTGCCGATACCCTTTAGGGCAAACATTGTTTTAAAAATCTTTGAGCTTTACGCTACTGGAACTTTTTCCTATAAGTCGCTGTCAAAACGCATTAAAACTGACTATGGCGTTGATATTCCATGGAGCAGCTTTGGCACGATACTTAAAAACAGGTTCTATATTGGTGAGATTTACGACAAAGCCACCGATAACTATTTCCAGCATCACTATGAGCAATTTATTCCCTATGAGCTGTTTTGGCAGGTCCAGGATGTAATTGCGGGTCACGGTAAAGATAAAATTAAGTTCAAAGGCATAGCATTTACTTACCGTGGGTTAATTCACTGTAAAAAGTGTGGTTGTGCAATAACGCCAGAAGCCAAACACAAGAAGCAGAAGAACGGTAATGAACATAATTATGCCTATTACCACTGCACGGGCAAGAGCAAGCAGTATGGCAAACATAAAGATACTGAATGGCTAGAAGAAAAAGAACTTGATGGCATTTTGGCTCAGTTGTTTGATGACTGTAAAATACCAGACGACGAGTTGCCGAGGCTTGAGCAGACGCTCAAAGAAGCTCATGGCGGTAAGGCATTGTTCAATAAAGAACAGGTCAAATATCATAATACTGAAATATCAAAGCTCCAGAATCGCATTGAAGTTGCCTATGAAGATAAGTGCGACGGTAGTATTACCCAGTCAGAATATGACAAAAAGCGTTCTAAATGGCGACAGCAGCAGAAGCTCCATGAGCGTAAGCTGTCTAGGCTATCAGTAGTCGATGAACAGTTCTATGTTACGGTCGCATATCTGTTAGAAATTGCATCACGTGGTAGCGAACTATTTAAAGCTGCTGAACCCAATGAAAAACGAGAGCTAATTGGTTTGCTCGGTCAGAACCTACTTTTGGACGGTAAAACCGTGCAAATAACCCTTTACAAACCCTTTGATGCTCTCGCCTCATGTCTTGATAGTTCTATATGGCTCCGGAGGCCGGGCTCGAACCGGCAACCCCATCGTTAACAGCGATGTGCTCTACCATTGAGCTACTCCGGAATGCGATAACTCAGGCAATTATAGGGGTGGCACTAGATCGGGTCAACTTTTTCGCAAGAAGATGTTGTTGCCGTGGTAGCCAACTAAGCCTTGCTTTTCTAGCGAAGCAAACTCTCGAGAGGTGGTTTCTCGCGAAGTGTTGATCATATCGGCAATATCATGGTGATGAATTGGGGCCAGAATAATAACTTTATTGCCAACCTTTTTACCAAATCTGCCTGCCAAACTTTCCAAACAATAAATAACGCGGTCTTTGGCGCGACGTTGTTCTAAATTGCGTACACGTTCTGCCATCAATAAATACATCGCAGCTAATCTTTCTATCATTTCTTTCTGTAAGGATTCATCACTGTCTAACTTGTTATTAAACTCGTTAACAGAAATTCGCCTAACGATGACGTCATCCATAGCTGCAAAAAAGACATCGCGTTTGTTTTTACCAATTGCCCAAAGCAATGGAAAGACATCACCAACAGATCGAATCAGTTGAATGTTTACATCGCCTTTGTCGGTAACACTGTAAGATTTTACAAAACCCTTTTCTACAAGATAAATTCCTGCAGGTTCTTCGAAGGCATTAACAATCACATCATCTTTGTTGAATTTTTGTATCAACCTATTCGTAAACAGTTCGTGCACAGCATCAGTATTTTTAGTCATCAATGTAAGTATAGCAGTGACAAAACTCACTGACACCGCACAATCAGAAGAATATGCTATATAAGGAATATGAAAGGAGAATGCCATGATACACCCACAGATACTTAGACAACAGCTCGATAAACTGGGGGTGGGTACATTTCCTTTCTGTCGCGCAGAACTAAAAGAATTACCAAACTTAATGATACCTGGCGAAGAAGTCGAGCAGATAATGGCGGGCAGATACAATGCCAGCTACGCCATAATTGTGGCAACTAACTTTAGAATACTAATTATCGATAAAAAGTTAGGTTTCGGTTTAGTTTTTGAGGACATCCCTTACGACATGCTTGCCGAAGTCGAATACATTCGAATGCCATTTGCATCAAAGCTGATAGTATTTGCGCGTTCTAAGAAAATTGAATTCAAGGCCTATAACGCAGCTCCAGTTAAGCAGTTTGCGCAATACTTGGAACAGCGTATGATGGATGCCAGAAGCCAAGTTAGAAACATTCAGGAGCACATGGGTTATGGGAGCCAAGCAACATACCAAGGAACAGGCAGCTACTAGTAAAGCCTTCACATTTTTAAGCAAACAAAACACCGCTGTAATTGCCACGGTTAATGTTGAGGGTCGCCCAAACACATCTGTTATTTATTACTACATTCAACGTGATTCTAAGATGTACTTTATAACCAAAAGCAACACGGTTAAATACTTGAATATTTTAACCAATCCTCATGTTTCGCTATGTGTTTACGACGAAGATGCTCGGTTGACGGTGCAAGCCAGTGGGCGCGTACACGAAGTTAAGGAAGAGGAAGAGCAAGTCGAAGTTATGAATAAACTAGCAAAAGTCCGCGATGGTCACGGCGATGCTTGGATGCCTCCTGTTTCTCAAATCAAAGCCGGTAAGCTCGTGGTTATGCGTGTTGAGATTTCTGAACTGCGCATGACAGACTTCAAAAATTTTCACAAATCAGACGAACCAGAAGTTCACGAACATTTAACTGTTAGCTAACCAATTTATCTAGGCAATAACCAACGCCGTAAGCAATTGTAGCGGCAATTGTTCCGAGTAAAACTGTCTCTACAACAGCAATAATTTTGCTGGAGCGTGTGACTCGCCCCTTAAAGTAACCAACAATTCCAAAGGCTAATAGTGCCGATAGTGATGAGATTAAAAATGCGCTTGAACTATCGGCATCGACTGCAACTTCGACCGCATAAACCAGAACCGGTAATGAACCGACAACAATAAAGGCTGCAAATGTAAATAAGCCAATCAATAATGGGCTGTCTGGGTCTTCCGAAACATTGTTATGTCTTTGCAAGAAAGCTTTAGAGGCAGGCTTTGAACGGCTAATCCTGTCCATTACCTGCGTCAACAACACGCCCTTGATACCATAGCCATTTAGATACGACTTTATTTCTTTAGATCGAATTGTGTCATCTTGCATGGCCTCGTCTAAATGGCGTCTTTTCTTTTCTAGCTCGTCTTGTTCGGCGCGTTTAGCCAAATAGGCACTGACACCCATAGAAAAACCATCGGCAAACAAGTTAGCAAAGCCAAGTACAAAAATAACTGGCGACGATAAATTAGCTCCAGCACTGGCAGCCACGATAGCAAACGTTGTGACAACGCCATCAACAGAACCATAGACAATTTCAGCAACGTAATTTTGGAACCATTTTTTCATTACTACTAGTGTAGCACGCCTTTAGGTTGAAGAAGGCTCCAGCATAGTATCTAGTAGCCTACTAATACATAAATTTGCTATACTATCCAACAGTTAATCTAACGAAAGGATTTCTATGAAATACATAGATTCTAAAAACGCAGGAACAAATTTAATAAACGCATTTGTCACCTTGACTCTAGCAGTCTTGGGCTTGAGAGTAGTCTTTAGTTTGCTAGATGCCGACACCACAAATTCACTAGTGCGATGGGTGTACTCAACCTCAGAACCACTAATGTCTCCATTCAGAAACGTATTTTCTGAATACGCAGGTTCAGATGCACACGTTCTTGAGCTGCCTGTGCTATTTGCCATGGCTGCATATGCAGTCGTTGGCGTAGTTGCCTTGGGATTTGTTGCTCGGACTTCAAAATCTAAAAGATAGAATATAGCGTAAATAGCCGGCTGATTTTTGTCGGCTATTTATTTGGTTTGAATTCATTTTGTTTGACCAATGCGAACATTAAGCATATACTTAAACATCTAAATGGAGTTTACATGGACAAGATAAATATTGCAGTATTGCTAGGAACAACAAGGGTTGGAGCACGCGCAGAAGTTGTTGCTAAATTGGTTAAACAGATTGGCGAACAGCGACCAGAACTAGAGATTGTCTATGTTGATCCAAAGACTCTTACTCTGCCCAACGATGGTGATGATGATAAAGATCCAACTTACAGCAAAGTTACTGCCGAAGCTGATGCTTTTTTTATCGTTACCCCAGAATATAACCACTCTTTTCCAGGTAGCTTGAAGCGAGTTCTCGACAGTGAACTTGATAACTATGTAAAAAAGCCAGTTGTGTTGGCTGGTGTATCAAGCGGACAATTTGGCGGAGTGCGTGCAATAAATTCCTTAGTGCCTGTGCTTAGGAACATAGGTATGGTTCCCATTCAGACATACCTTCCACATCCGCACATTAATGATCTAATCAACAAAGATGAAACTATTGCCGACGAAGGAGTCATTGATAGGATTAATAAAGGTTATGACGAACTAATTTGGTTCGCCAAAGCTTTGAAGGCTGCTAAAATCGACGAATAAGATATGAAAGCTTAAGTCTTGGCAAAGATCGGAATATACTCCGGAACTTTCGATCCAGTCCACACTGGGCATATTGCATTTGCCGAAACTGCGATTGCCGAATTAAAAATAGACACTCTTTATATGCTTGCCGAAGAAACTCCGTGGCGTAAGACAAATGTAACACCTGTGAAAAATAGACAAGCCATGTTAGACCTTGCAGTTGCTGACAGCCGAGTTATTAAAACAAGTTTAAAAGGCATGTCAGACCAACATGACGTTGTATCCTCTATGAAGGCTTTTACTGGGGCTCATCCTAAAGATTCCGTCGTTTTACTAATGGGAGCTGACGTATTTTTAAACATAGACAAATGGAAAGATTACAAAAAACTAATTCAAGAAGTCGAATTCGCAGTTGCTTTGCGCACAGAAGACGACGGTGAGGAGTTAATTTACAAACTTCAAGAAATCCCAGAGGCTAAAGTTACAAAAATCGTAACTGATCAAGCGACAGTAGCATCTAGCAAGATTCGAGAAGCTGTAGCTCAAGATGCCGATAACATTAAAGACATAAACGCAGAAGTTCTGCAATATATACGCGACAACCAACTGTATCTATAGGTAGACCGCAGGACATAATTTGATTACACTAAGCAATAACTATAAGCGGTTTGTTTATGATCAATTACTACTACAAGAATATTCGCAGTAAAACTCTAGAAAATCTGACTAAATATAAGCCAGGCGCTTGGGTGTATGTAGAAAACCCGACGCGGGATGAGTTAAAAAAGTTGATCGACGAACACGACCTAGACCCAGGCCACGTTCGCGACGTTTTAGACGAAGACGAAATGCCTCGGCTAGAAAAAGACAATGACACCAACTATTTTTTCACTCGTTTTGCTTACGCTGGCGAAAATTTACATATTACAACCACGCCGCTGCTGATTATTATTTCTGAACATTTATTTATTTCGATATCTGCTCGTCCAATCCCGCGAATAGAAAGATTTACAGACGAAAAAATCAAGTTCAATACCACGCAGAGAACAAAACTGCTTTTGCAGATTTTGGACCAAACCGTAGATCAGTACGAGGTCTTTCTTAACAGCATTTCACGGCAAATTAAAGTTATTAGGTCGCGCTTGCGTGTCGAAGAAATCCATAACAAAGACTTTGTAGCCTTTGTAGAAATCGAAGATGAGCTGAATGAATTTTTGTCAGCTTTGACGCCAACCAACTCAATTTTGCGACGTTTACTTTTGGGTAATCACATAAAACTGTATGACGAGGACGAAGATATCGTCGAAGATTTACTGCTCAACAACGAACAAACAATCGAAGGTTGTCGCTCTAGCCTCAAGTCAATGATCAGCATACGAGAAGCCTACACCACAATTATGACCAACAACTTGAACCGAATCATTAGGGTTCTGACAGTCTTAACAGCAGTGATTTCTGTAGCAACATTAGTATCTGGAATTTTCGGAATGAACGTAGAGTTGCCGTTCGAACGGTCGCCACAAGCCTTCATAGGAATTATGGCATTTATGCTCACGCTAACCTTTGCCATGCTTTACTATTTCCGCAAACAGCGCTGGCTCTAGCTAAACCTATTCTTGCCCTTGTTCTTCACCGCCACCGTTTATCAACTTGTCCCATTCTTCGAGTGAGGTTGGTGGTGTTTCTAGAACTTCCCCATTCAAGAATATTGTCGGTGTAGCTTTGACGTTCAATGATTTCCCGCTGTTAGTATCTGCTGTAATTTTGGCTAATACAGATTCTGATTCCACGTCAGCTCTGTAGGTCTCCATGTTTAGGCCTAGCTGTTCGGCAAACGTCTCAAAGAGTGTTGCTGCGCCATCGTTGCCGCTCCACGCTTCTTGATTACTGAATATCAGGTCATGCATTTCCCAAAATTTGTCTTGTCGTGATGCCGCTTCGGCAGCTCGATGTGCAGCCAATGCTTGCGGGTGCGATGAAGGTATAGGAAAGTTCCTAAAGATTACTTTTACGTCATCGCCATAAGTTTGTTTAACTTGATCTAGCAGAGGGAAGTATGTGCCACAATATGGACACTGGAAGTCCGCATACTCGACAATTGTTGCCTTTTTGCCCTCGCCAGTTGCATGGTCATGTTCCTGCTGGTTGATCAGTGGTTCTACAAAAGCAAATTCACCAGATGCAGTGTCTTCTGCCTTGCCTCCTAATACTATAAATATTCCACCTAAAGCAACTACTGCCCCGACTAAAATTATCCAAAATGACTTGTTCATTGATTTCCTTCTCCTATTGGTTAACAATATGATAACAAAGCTTCTGTAACTTACTAGTATTATAATCACGAACAATCAAGGAGGATTCATGGCAAAGTCCAAAAATGCGAGAGCAAGAAAGTCTAAACCACTGGGCGGTGATGCGATTGTAGTCATGCTAATTGTAGCCGTCTTACTCGGATGGATCGCCGGATTCCTGGTTGGCAATAATACTGCCAACAGCACCAGCGTATATGTTGAAGAAAATGTTCCAGAAGCTTCAGGCGAGCCAGTAATCACACTACTTTCGGTCCAAGAAGATGTAGTTGGTGGCTATAACATATACATAGAGACAGAAAACTTTACGTTCACACCTAACGAAGCCAGCGAAAGTCACGTGGATAATCAAGGGCACGCACACATTTACGTAGACGGGAAAAAGGTCGGACGTGTTTACGGCCCCTGGTATCACTTGCCAGCACTTGAAGAAGGCGAACATGTAATAAAAGTAGAGTTGAATGGCAATGACCACGCAACTTTGGTCGTTGATGGCAAAGAAGTGTCAGCTACAGTAACGGTTGATTCGCCAAAAAGCGATGACCATACTCATTCAGCCGAAGAAGCTGAGCCGCACGCTCACTAGGCCATCAGTAGTAGATAAAACAAAGCAAAAGTAGTATTCTGAGACCACAAAATGGACACTTTTGCTCTAATTCTTTTGCTAATATTTTTGCTTGCCCTCTCGGCAACATTTTCGGGACTAACGTTAGGATTATTATCTCTAAATATATTTGAGTTAAAGCGAAAAGCTGAACTAAATGACGCAGCAGCAAAGCTGGTGTTTCCGATCCGTGCTCGTGGCAATGAACTCTTGATAACTCTTGTTATTTACAATGTATTTGTTAATGCCGGTATTGCTCTTGTTTTGGATGACTTGATCCCAGGCTCATCATTTACTGCGAGCCTGGTCGTTCTGTTGATTATTACAGTTCTGATAACATTTTTCGGAGAAATTATACCGCAGGCATTTTTTAAAAAGCATGGACTTAGTGTTGGCGCAAGATTTGCTCCCTACATAACAATGGTTTTAGAAATAATGAGCCCGATCTCTAAGCCGTTAGCTCGTTTCGTCGACAAGGCAGTGGGAATAGACACTCCAGATATATATAGCTCTGAAGAAATTATGATGATTCTTGAAGAACATCAAACTAGTGGTGAATTAGATATAGAAACTGACGAACTGGCGATAGTAAAAAATGCGCTGACATTTGGCGACAAGCTGGTTAGAGATGTTATGACGCCAGAATCTGTTATTAAAGCTATCTCGGCGGACACTGTTTTTACTTTGGGAGTTCTAAAAGAGCTACAAGAGACTGGCCACAGTCGATTCCCAGTTTACGAAGGCGATAAGGGCAACATTATAGGAATTCTATATCTCAGAAACTTGATTGCCAATAACAATCAGAATTTAACAGCAGGCAAAGCTGCTGATCGAAACGTAAATTTCGTGAATGAAAAACAATTGCTTGATCATGTGCTGAATGCATTCATAAAAACCAAAACGCACCTATTCGTCGTTATAAATGAATTTGAAGAAACAGTTGGTTTGATAACGATCGAGGATATTCTTGAAGAAATTATTGGGCGCGAAATTGTTGATGAATTTGATCAGTTTGATGACTTAAGAGAAGTTGCAAGACTTAAAGCTCAGAAGCGTAAGCGAAGAATAATAACGGGAGAAATAAAATAGTATGGATTTCGAAAACAACAAACAGTCGCAGGATGCGGGACCACAGCCAGAAGCTGAACCTTCAGCGGCCGTCCAACCCGAGCAAGTTAAGCAAGTTGTAGAGGAATATAGCCAAATCAAGGACACAACCACCAGAAAGAAGGTCCTGTTTATATCAATCATAATCTGTTTTGGTATTGCCCTCATCGCATTTATTTATCTAATCGCCAAAGCATCGGATGGTAGCAAAACTGACGCCAACGTCGAACAGCTACAAAATGAAGTCATTCCAAGCGGCCCAGTCGAAGGTCCAGATACTCTATAGGACCCCCGACAACTAGAACTGTCACTAGTTTTCGGCTACAATACATGCAATGAGAATTCTAGTAAAAGATTTACCTGCTAGCATTGGCCAAGTAGCAGAAATTTCCGGTTGGCTACATAAACAACGTAAGTTGGGTGGTTTGAATTTTATTAATGTTCGTGATCGTTCTGGCATTGCTCAAGTTTTGATACAAGACAAAGGTCAGGCCGAATTACTTCGTGGCATGCAAATTGGCACAGTCTTAAAAGTTAGTGGCGAAGTCACTAAAGACGAACGTGCACCGGGCGGAGTTGAGATTCATGAGCCTAAATTAGAAGTATTAGTGCCAGTAACAGATGTACCGCCGATAGAAATCGACAAGCCGATTAGCCACCGGTCAGATAATTTAGATACATTGCTCGACAATCGACCTTTGACATTGCGCAATACCCAAGAACAGGCAATCTTTAAAGTGCAGGCAAAAACTTTAGAAGCTTTTCGTGAATTTTTTGCAGAGAATGAGTTTACAGAAATGAACTCACCAAAATTATTGGCCGAAGCCACAGAAGGCGGAGCCGAAACATTTAAACTAGACTATTTTGGTAAAACTGCTACTTTGGCGCAAAGCGCACAATTCTATAAGCAAATGATGGTTGGGGTTTTCGAACGAGTGTTCGAAACTAACCCAACCTATCGTGCAGAACCAAGCGCAACGACTAGGCATATGACCGAATACATTACTATCGATGCAGAGATGGGTTTTATAAATTTTGAAGAACTAATCAATGTTGCCGGCTCGTGTCTAATTAGCATTGCTAACAAAGTAACTAAAGACTGCCAGGCTGAACTTGCACTTTGGAATATTCAACCAACGCTTTTGCCAGACTCGCCAGATAAAATTCCACGACTAACAATTACCGAAATCCACGAAAAGTTTTTGGAAGCTACAAAAGAAGATCATACCGGCGAAGACGACCTTGCCCCAGCAGAAGAACGTTGGGTTTGTGAATACGCCAAAGAAAACTTAGGCTCAGAAGCCGTGTTTGTTGTTGGCTGGCCATCGCAAAGCAAGACTTTCAAGTTTTACCACCGCAAAAATAACGAAGATCCTGCAATTGCCGAAAGAGCAGACTTGCTATTTAAAGGTGTCGAAATAACTACCTTAAGTATGCGCGAAAACCGATATGACGTTTTAGTAGAACAACTGAAGGCTAATGGTGGCGAACCAGAAAATCCTGGCTACGCTCCATTATTGAGTGCTTACAAATATGGTATGCCGCCGCACGGCGGTTGGGGCTGGGGACTAGAAAGAACAGTGCAGGTGATGCTTGGGCTCAATAACATCAAAGAAGCTACACTTTTCCCCCGCGATATCAATCGGCTCACTCCGTAGTAACACTAACGTTCAGTACTGCCACGATGAAACCAGTTGCTCAGCTTATCCCTTAGAGTTGTCTTTTTGTCGATTGGGGCCAATACTTTTTCGTCATAAGAAGGTACTGCAGCTTCAGATTCAGAACGTGTAATTTCGCTAATTGCTGCATCTGTTAAATCATCAAGTTTTGTTGCCATCGGCCCGTCAAATGGAGTGTTCTTGTGGGGGCGGTTTATATCTACCTCGGCTGAGGATTCATCAATAACTTTTACTTTAGTTTGCTTATTAGCCATTATTGTCAATTAACTTCATTTATAAGTATATATAAGCCACAAGTCATTATCTAGTATACTTATGCTTATGGGATTATTAAGCGAAAGCGGAATCGAAAGCGCACTAAAAAAATTACATGTTGAGTGGGGAGTTATTGCTGGCACAACTTTGACTCGAGTCTACGAATTCGAAGATTTTAAAAGTGCCTTACGCTTTACCGATAAAGTAGGCGCAATTGCCGAGCAAATGAACCACCACCCGCAAATAATGCTGGAGTGGGGCAAAGTTGAGCTGCACATTTCTACGCACAGCGAAGGTGGTCTAACAGACAAGGATTTTAGCTTGGCGGACAAAATCGACAAACTTAAATAGATACAAGATAGATGAAAGTAAAACGCAGAAAATTTAAAAACATGTTTGGGTCAAAGTTACTGTTTTTTATACATTTTGTCCGATGGCTGCTACTTTTTATTATCCTCCTCACTGTTACAGCCTTGAATTATGAATTTTGGCTTCTCGATATCTACGTCAGTTATATACCGCAAATATTCATATTCATTTTCACTTTATTCATCCTGATCTTCACACTTTACGGACGCCATATAATTCGTGACGGTTGGACTGTTTGTTGGGCATCGATAGGCATTAAAGATGCCGCAATGTTTGGCGTGGCCTCGATGATGACGCTATATATTGTCGTTAGCTCGCTTCTGATTATTAATCCCGATCCAGTAGATGCGATTAAACCCAACTTAACTGTCGGGACTTACAATATGCTCTATACCAATCCAGAAATTTTTCATGCAGCATACTTTTTTGACAGTAATGATGCCGATATAATTACGTTGCAAGAAACAAAGCCAGAATTCGTGGAGGAAGCTAAAGCCATTTTGGAGTATAAATATTCTGAAATAACTACTTGCGATTGCAGCGCAGAAGATACAGAAATCGCGATCATTTCAAAGTTCCCATTGTCGAACACTACAATAATTGCACAAAGCCAGAATGGAGCGATCCTTAGGACAGAAGTAAAGATAGATGACGACACAACGATTGCAGTTTATGCGGTACATATTCCTCCGCCAGTGAGCAATGTTTCATTTCAGCTTAGAGATGATTTTATTGACCAGTTAAAGACTGTTCTAAAAACCGACAGTTTAGATACAGTGGTCATGGGGGACTTTAATACAACTATATTCTCTCCAGCTATGCAGCAATTTGTTGACGACACTTCCTACAAAATGAATAACAGTTCCGAAACAGCTTGGCCAAAGTGCAGTTGGTTTGGCTATGGCGATTTGACTTGCGCACGAATTGATCATATTTTCGTTTCAAATGAATTCATACAGGGAGAAAGATTCAGAGGCTCAGGCTTCGGTTCCGACCATAGACCCTTAGCTGTGCAGTTACTGATTAACTAGCTTGGTCTTCTAAGCCTTCAATTACAATTTTCTGTCTCGAGCGCTTAACGACAACCTTTTGGCCTTCTTTCCAGTTTAGGCCTCTCACGAGATCTACGGGGATAGTTACATAGTACGATGGGCTATTAACATTTCCTGTCTTACCGAGTTTTCGAACGTTCTTATCTTCGTGACTCTGTCTTGCCATGCTAGCTCCTGATTATATAACAGATTATATAACAGATTTATGGTTAAGAAAAGTGCTTATTTATAAACTGTTCAATATTTCTTCTGTGCCCTCAATGGCATCTTTGGCTTTGTCGCTGGCTTCGTTAGCTTTGTCGATATTTTCTTTAGCTCGGTCGATTGTTTCCGCTGGGGTTTCCTCGGAACCTGTGTTTACCGCCCTAGATATAACAACCCAGCCAATAATTGCCGTGATTGCCAGTACAATAATCATTGAGATTATACCAAAACCTGCCTGTTTCTTCATAACATCATTTTACGCCAACGTGTTAGAATTAATGCTAGTGTTTAAGCAAAATTTAGACACAATGCTAGGTCATATAAAGGGGCAAACTAGATGGATGATAAGAATACAAAGCCTGTAATTTCTGATGTTGCTCGACCACGCCCCGCTAACACGGAACCTCAACCGCAAAATGTCCAAAAGACTGAGGAACCTGTCGCCGAGGCCAAACAACAAGTCGGCCCAACTGCAGTTAAAGATCGTTCCAATCTAAAGCTAGCAGTTACTATTATTTTGGCCCTAGTGGTAGCCGGTGTACTCATTGGGGCTGCCTACACGGCGTTTATGCAGGACGAAGACAACATTCCGACCGAAACTGATAATCGTGCTTTAGATACCCAACCAACAGACAGTATGAATAACCTTAATCCAAGTATATAAGTTAACGGAGAGTAAATTATGAAAGCAGTATGGAATGGACAAGTTTTGGCAGAAAGTGACGCAACGATTGTAATCGAAGGAAATCAGTATTTTCCTGCCGATTCCATCAAAAAAGAATTCTTTAAAGAAAATGACGAACACACAGTTTGCCCCTGGAAGGGGACTGCTAGTTACTACGACGTAGTTGTTGGCGACCAAACAAATGCAGGTGCAGCATGGTTTTACCCAGAACCTAAAGAAGGATCAGTCGAACGTGTCGGCAAGGACTTCACCAACTACGTTGCCTTTTGGCGTGGGGTCGAAGTTAGCTAACGCTTTTTGTTGTGTGCGACAATTTCACTGTAAGTAACATCTATCTTAGATTTTTCGAAAGCTTTCTTTAGTCTTCGACGGAATTCACCAGCAACTTCCCATTGCTTGCCTGGTTTAACCTTACCAAAGACTTTAATGTTTAGGCCAAGGCCATCAAAGCTATCAACACGGGCAAACTTTGGCTGTTCTTCTATGAGTTTGTTGAATTTGGAATCTTTCATCAGATCTAGACCGGTATCGTTAATAACTTTTTCGACCTTGTCGACATCGGTATCATAGGCCACGCCAATGGTGAGGTTAATCTTTGAGTAACCCAGCGATTTGTTTATTGAATGTTTAATTTCACCGTTTGGAATAAAGTGCGCATTGCCATCAAGATCTCGCAACTGAGTAATTCGCATAGTTATATCGACAACTTGGCCACCCTGCCCATTTAGCTCAACTATATCGCCAACACGATACTGATTCTCTATGATTATAAATATGCCAGTTAGCACATCTTTGATTAAGGATTGCGCACCTATCCCAAAAGCTAACCCAAGAAAACCTGCACCTGCAACTATGGCTCCGATATTAGCACCGAGCTGGACCATGATAATAAAGATCGCAACTGCCCATATGCCAATCCGTGCACCGGCACTAAACATGCCCTTTAGGGTTCGTGCTCGCTGACGACGATCTTGTTCGGTCGGATAGTGCCGCTTAGCTAGTAGTCGGTCTACTGCTCGTGAAATTATCTTCTTGGTAAAGTGATTGGCAACTTCTGCAATCAAAAATACGACAGCGATTGTTAGACCTTTTGTAGAGATCCAGTCTAGTACGCTATTAAGTATTTGATCGTAATCGATATCCAATTTGGTGCCCACATTATTGTTTTAGTCAGCTTCCAGTGTAACATGGTTAAACATATGGCCAGAAAGGCAAAAACCCCAAAACATCAGAGCTTTAATAGCTCGCCAAATAGCTTTGGCGAAAGACAGGCCCACGACGGAAAGTGGAACGACTATCTGCCTGCTTATAATAAGAATCTAACGCTAGAAGTCGGTTGTGGACGCGCCGAACTAGCGCTAGAGTTAGCTCGGCTTTATCCAAAGCAAAATTTTATTGGCATCGACAAAAAAAGCGATCGCATGTGGCGGCCAGCCAAGACGGCGATAGAAGAGAAGCTAAAAAACATAGCATTTATACAAACAGACTTTCGGAAAATCGAAGAGTTCATACCAGAAAATTCTGTCGATACAATTTGGATAACATTTCCTGACCCTTATCCGCGCGGCAAACATGTAAAGAATCGACTAATTAATCAAAGGTTTATGGATACCTATAAAAAGTTACTCAAAGACGATGGGGTAATTCGTTTCAAAACCGACGATAATGATTTGTTCGAATTCTTTCAGGATGAAGTTATAACAAAACGAAAAGATATAAAAATAATTGCCGAGACTCGTGACTTGCACGAATCAAACTTAAACGAAGACTATAAAATCCTAACTACTTACGAAACAAAATGGATCGAAATGGGACGGAAGATAAATTTTGTCGAACTCAAATTTAGCTAAACAGATCTTGCCTTGCCCATGCATCTAAATCGCCGGCGCAAAGTAGCAAGACAGTACGACCATTCTTTCTGTGCTCCGCAATGTTCACTTTTAGTCCTTCGTCCATGTTCGCCGGTTCGGCAAGCCTTGGGTTGTTAAGCTTAGCAATCAGGTCTTCTGGTGTCAGAACTGGTAATTCAAGGCGTTCGCGGCTTAAATATGTTGGCAACCAATAAACTTTTGCAGCCTTTTCAAAGACATCCGAATATGCATCTTGGACTTCGTGCTGACGATTATTCTGATGCGGTTGGTAGACAGCTACTACGGGTTGACCAAATTCAGTGGCTGCCTCGATTGCAGCTTTAATTTCAACTGGGTGATGTGCGTAGTCGCTATACAAACCGGGTGCCAGTTTTTCCATACGACGCTCAGTTCCAGGGAAAGTATTTACAACTTCAAGTAGTTGGTCGCGTGATGTGTCAGGCAAAATCGATTCCATCATAGAGACCGCCAAGAATGCGTTACTACGAGTATGTCTGCCGATCAATGTTATTTCCGTTGTTGACTGTTCACTATCGGATATTATGTGTCGCGTCTGGGTGTGCTCAAGACTCAAATAATCAGCTATCGACTGCCAAGTAGTTAAGCTTTCTGATTGGTCTGCAAACTCCACAAAAGCTTTTTTGTAATCCTCAACTGTCGGGTAAGTTTCTGGGTGGTCATAGTCGACTGCGGTAAAAACGCTGGCAAAAGGCTTGAACTTTAGAAAATTCCTATCAAACTCATCGGCTTCATAAACAAAATACTGGCTATTCGCATCGTATTTACCATTTGGTCCAAAAGTAATATTGGTGCCAACAGAGTAGCTGACTGGAATATTAAGTTGCTGAAACATCCAAACTAACATGCCTGTCGTGTTGGTTTTGCCGTGCGTCCCAGCCACTGCCAATAACTTAAGATTCTTTTCGACAAGGAAGTCATTTATAAACACATCACGTTTGGTGGCTTTTATACCATTCTCTTGCGCAAACTTAAGTTCAGGATGGTCAGCTGGCAAGCCAGAAGTGTAAACAAACCAATCAATCGGCTTTTCCTGATGTACCTTAGCGATATTTTCTGTGGTCTGACCAATCTCTACACTAATGCCATCAGCAACGACAGAATCGGAATAACGGCTTTGTTCTTTGTCAGAACCTGTAACGTCGTGCCCAAGATCTCGAGCAATTCGAGCCAAAGGACCAATTGCGACCCCACCAATTCCAGAAAAATAGATGTGCATAGCACTCAGTTTACTTTTTTGTGGCCAATCTAGGAAGTCGATCTTGTAAAAACATAAATGCTATACTGCTTATGATAATTTTAAATCAGGATAACAGAAATGAAATTAACTAAATATAAATGGTGGCAATATGGTCTGATCTTTCTTATAAGCTTGCCAATTTCTGGATTTTTCTTGCGACAGAATAACCTAAATATGCTCGAACTACGAGACAAAGTAGTCAAGATAGATCAAGACACTGGCAATATTAAGAAAATTGAACCCGCACTGACTGAACTGCGCGACTACGTTTTTACTCATATGAACGCCAGCCTACCTGCACCTCTTGAGCTGCCTGGCAGTTTTAATGTTAGCGTCGAACAGGCCAGAAAAAAAGCTGAACAGTCAGGCAGTGCTAACAGCAGTGTATATAAGAAAGCTCAGGCAGAATGTGAGCGAGTTGAAATTCCGTTGTCTGTACGTGCAGAATGTATCCAGAACTACGTTATTGCCAACGCTAAGCCTGGTACAGATGCCCAACAACTCGATTTGCCACCAAAGGAGCAATTTGTTTATAACTTTGTCTCACCCACTTGGTCGTTCGACCTTGCAGGGCTGGCCGTTGTTGTCAGCAGCCTACTTTTAACAGCGACAATCGTGCGCTTTGTACTAGATTTCGTTATACCTAAACTGACCAATTACATCACCGAACAGCCTCTAGAATAATTTAGCAACAAAAAAACCGGGACAAATGCCCGGTTTTTGAGTAAAACTAAATCCTCGCTAAGGAGTTTTGTCCTCTTCTGCAGGTTGTGCTGTTGCACCACCGCTCTTAACGTACTCAGTGATAGCGGTCGTCACTTGGCCTTCTGTCTTTAGGTTTTCCCAAAACAGAACTTGTAGTCGACTGATGAACATCTGGTCTTCAGGTCCGTGAAGCTCATTCCCTAGCTTAGCTAGTGAGACTTTAGGTTCCGCTGTCTCATCTGCTGCGCCTTCTCTCTCTGGCTGAACTTGTTGCTCAACTTGTAGGTAGTAAATGTCCTCAAGTACTAGATACTCTGCCTGTACATCTGTAACTTTACCGAAGTAGATCTGCCCATCAGACAAAAATACTGCCTGGTACTGATCTTTCTTGACTAAACTGGCTTCGCCTTTTTCGCTGTTAAAAATTGCCGTACCAACAAAAGCGGTGACTGCAATAGAAACTACAATTAATGAAATTATTAATAGTTTGCCAACTAAGCCTGATTTCTTGGCTGTGGCGTCTGCCATCTCTGTGAAGCTCTCGTTCTGAGCTTGCTGAGTTGGTCTTACATCATTTGAGCGTTGTGGATTTGAAAATCGCTCCATAGGTTTTTAACCCTCCTTCTTAAGCTAGACCTTAGTTTAACCAAAAGCAGTTACGCAGGCAAGGGTGATAAGAGATATAAATCACAACACTTAAATTTTAAGGGTATGACAGTGGTCAAACTGTAAGAAATAACAGGGGTCATATCTGTTAAGCTAATCTCATCTGTTGACCTCAACAACATGTATTTGTAATGACTACTTATTGACAAAAATAACACCTCAAGCGTATTTTAGGGGTACGCAAGATAACTAAGGAGGTGAAATGGCGTATTCTCACACTAACTCTAAAGGGGTAACTTATTTCCTACACAGCAAGGACGTAACACTCCGTGGCGGTAAGTTGCAAACAATTTACTACTTTGCTAAGGACACACGTCCAGAAGCTATTGACGCTTTGCCTGACGGCTACGAAGTTGTAGAAAACCCACGAAACGGTTTCCTAACTCTAAAGCGCTCAAACAAGTAGTTTAGAACTTTAGAAACGCTAAGACCGGGGCCAAAAGCCTCGGTTTTTGTATTTGTGGAGCTGTGGACAACCATAAGCAAAAATCTATTGATTATTATTGACAGATGTGGTATAATAGTCAAGTTATGGCAGAAAATGTCCACGATCTATTACCTGGCTCAGATGAGCACGAAGAATCAGCCCGCGACAATGAAATCGGGGGAATTCCCGATCCAAGTGATCTTAATAGAATCAAGGCTATCCACGAAGCTACTGCCAGGGCGACGGCACTTGGAGCCAAGGCTGAGTTTATTTCTGATCCAGACAGCAGACTGACTGCCTATGTACTAAGAACGGTTCCCCATGAAGCGGGTGATCAAACTGCCGGGGAGCCAATCCCAGGAGAATCGGCTACAGGAGCCCCGGAAGGTACTTCCGAGTGGTTCGAAGAACAACGAGCCTTGCTTGCTACTTTTGAGCCAAGAGAAAAAACAAGATCTTTCAAGCGACCTGCTCCACGACTTGCAACACCTAAAGAAGCACGCATGTTCGACGCGCAACGAAGAAGCTTAAAGGAAAGAAATAAGCGACAACGATATCAAAAAACTGGTTAACGCTGTTTGCGCAAACTAAACAAGTTTGTTATGATTAAGTAATCACTTAAACATTATTTATGATTTTAGAGGTTATATGCCAAAAGTAGTTACAAATGACAATTTTAAACAAGAAGTATTAGAAGCCGACGGTCTTATTATGGTCGATTTCTGGGCAGCCTGGTGTGCGCCATGTCGAGCACTATCTCCAATCCTAGAGCAGTTAGATGCCGACCATGGAGACAAAGTTACTGTAGCCAAGTTAAATGTCGACGAAAATCAAGCAATAGCAATGGAATACGGAATTACTGGTATTCCGAACGTTAAGTTTTTTCAGAATGGCAAAGTCGTCGAAGACATCGTTGGGCTAGCCCCAAAACCACACTACGAAGAGCTAATCAAAAAGCACCTAAAAGACTAGCGACTTTTAACTATTCTACGCTGTAACAACTTGCGTAAGCTTGAAAAGCGAAGTCGTTAGGGTTCTCGCCGAATGCGCCGACAACCCAGCTTGATGTTCCGGTAGACTCATCACCTTGTTGACTGCTGACCACGTGCATTTTTTTGTCCGGGAAACTTGTGTAGCCACCAGAGAGGACGATGTCATTGTCATCATCGCAAAACGCCTCTGAATACTGAGTTTCAGTAGTACTTAAGAGCTCGTCTCCAGTCGTTGTGTAAACGTTAGTCTTATTTAGGGCGATATTTGAAACATTGCTTTCAAGTGCATCGATTTCTGCTTGTTGAGTGGCGTTATTGTTATTCTGAAGCGCCCATCGAATTTGATTCTGTGCTTGCATTGCTAGCAAGAAACAAATCGTGTTTTGTTCTCTGTTTGTTGGCGATACTGTTCGACAGAACTGGTATGACCAAGCTGCCGCCTCTGGGTAGAAGTCTGGCTTAGCAGTTGCGTATGCGGCAGAACCACTGACCAAAACAGCTCCCATTACAATTAATACAAACTTTTTAAATCTAGACATGACCTCTCCTAATGTTAATAAAGACATTATATACCCAAAATTTGTAATTTTACACAGTTTATGATGCTCGTGCTTAGTTGAACTTGCAGTCTAGGTTAGTTCTGCTTCTTTTTGAAGGATATAATTTGTAGCCATGTCGCCACCATCGACTGTGATGTTAGTGCCATTCACAAAGCTTGAATCTTCAGAAAGTAGAAATAGCACAGATTTGGCAACTTCTTCGTAGCTGCCAATTTTCTTGAGAGGATTGTAGTCTCTGGCAATTTCTAGCAGTTCGGCTGGGGCTTCCATGCCAGTGCCCATCCACCCAAGAGACAAAGAGTTTGCTCTAATTTTTCGATCAGCGAGAATATTTGTCATGCTTTGTGTGATGTTGATTAAAGCTGCCTTGCTTGCAGAATATGCAATCCCAACAATTGAGCCAACCATAGCGTCTGTACTGGCAATGTTAACAATCGAAGCCCCGCTTTTTAAATTCTGGCTAAGTCCTTGGACTAAATAGAGTGGAGCAAAGGTATTTATCATGAAAGTCTTTTCGAATGCTTTTTTGTCGAAGTTGGTAAAATCAATTTCTTCAAATATTCCAGCGTTATTAACTATTCCATCAAGCTTTACTTCGTTGTGAGAGCTAATAAATGAACTCAAACTTTCGGAATCTGTTAGGTCTACCTGTTTGATATCCAGTTTTTCGTATTTTTCACTAAGTTCTTTAGCGGAACCTTCATTTGAGTTGTAAGTTCCAATGACAGAATCGCCTTGTTCGAGCAAGAGCTTGGCAACAGAACTAACATACTTGGCTAATCAACTCTTCTTTCAATCTAGCGGTATGGGGTTATTCTAATTCTTTTTTAGCTTTTCTTTAGGGACTGAAACGATTTTTTTCATAGCTTTATCAAACCTATCCATGGGGCTATCTTTTACTAATTCTTTTTTAGCTTTCTTTGCTTTTTTCTCTTTCTTGCTTTGTGAATCCATGTTTTTAGTTTATCACTTTTGGAGGGCCATCGTAGATGCTGGCCTAATTTTTCCTAGTAATTAGAATATATAGCGTACCGCCTTCAACAACTAACAAATTTGATCCTATGGTTTATACTTACTTTTAGGTTTCGTATTCATAATTATTATGTATGCGATGACGGTAGTACTATGAAACAGCGCATCAATAAAATTAAGCAAAATCACCTTGCTCAACAATTAGTCTTAGTCGTATTTTTTATACTTTTTGGTGTTGTAGGAGTCAAGTTACTTATTCCTAGCTATGCCGCACTGCCAGTGCCAAGCACAGGCTGGTATGTCTCGCCTTCCGGCACAGCTACTGGAAATGGTTCCAAAGAAAACCCATGGGATCTTACGACAGCATTTAAATTTCCAACAAGCGTTAAACCAGGTGATACTATTTGGTTGCGAGGGGGCAAATACGGCACGGGGTCAGGTACGGTATTTACAAGTAATATTGTTGGCACTGCCGCAGCACCAATAAAAGTACGTCAATATCCAAATGAACGCGCGACTGTGGATGGTGGAATCGTGGCTAACGGAGCATACACCTGGTTTTGGGGCTTTGAGATTACAAACACTAGCCCAAATCGCCGTGTAACGAACAACCTACGTCCTCCAGGAATTAATATGTTTGGCCCAGGAACAAAAGCGATAAACATGGTCATCCATGACGTTGGCCACCCAGGCATCGGTTTTTGGAACAATGTCGGTGATGGTGGCGAAATCTATGGCACCTTGCTGTGGGGAAATGGGCTTTATGATATGGGGGATCCGCGATTCCCAAATGGCTGGACCCGCGGATCTCCTATCTATGCCCAGAACCAAGTAGGTAATCGCTACATAAAAGAGAATTTTACTTTTAGGAATTTTACGTCTGGCATGAAAGCCTACACCCAAGGTGGCTATGCTAACGGGTTTACGTTTGAGGGAAACATAGTTTTCGACGCCGTGGAACGTGGTATTTTTGTAGCAGCCGATACCAATCCCATCAATTTCGTAAATATCACCAATAACTACCTATATGAGCGGGCGCAGGAATCCGGAGGTGGCATCAAACTGGGGTACTTCGGAAGCTTGCAGGGACAAGCAACGGTGACTGGAAACTATGCCATAGGCAGGAGGTATACTAATGGTGAATCAACACCTATTGATATTGAGAACTGGCGGTCATCTACATTGAGCGGTAACACCCTGATCGGCGAATGGCCGGTAGTCTGGTTCCGTTCCAACTCCACCCTCAGCACCTATCAAAGCAATCAGAACACGCTATACGGACCTTTAGATAACTTTAGGCAGACGGCACCTGGTAGCCCACCCCAGATGATGACCTTCGCGCAGTGGAATACTCGGGGCTATGATACTCAAAGTCAATTCGTCAAAGCCATGCCCACACAAAATAAGGTTTTTGTGCGCAAGAATGCATATGAAGACAATCGAGGCAATATTACAATATACAATTGGGAGAAACTACCGTCTGTTACGGTGAACCTGGGTGGTGTTTTAGCTGTTGGTGTGCCTTATGAAGTTCGTGACGCCCAGAACTTCTATGGTACACCAGTTGCAAGTGGTACATACCAAGGAGGTAGCATCAACATCCCCATGAATTTGTCCCAGGTCGCTCCTCTGACGGGTGATGTCACTACTATAAACAATGTGCACACAGCACCAGAATTCGCTGCATTTGTTGTAATACCAACGGGTACGGTCCTTTCAGGTCAAACCGTGGTCGCACCGCCACCACCTACCCCTTCTGGACCACCGCCTGCGACTAACGTTTCACCGGAAATAGAAGAAGCTAGTATACAAACTGAGGTTAAAACAGCCCAAACGGCGGCCAACAAAGCCGCCGCCGTCGCAAGTCCCACAACTACAACAGAAAGCGTCGATCAAAATACGACTACTGATTCATCACCACTAGCAACTGACTCAGTTCCTGAAATAGTTGATACAGCAAAAGCAAATTCGACAATCACTAAGCGATCTTCGAAAAGTTGGCCGAAATTGCTTGTTGGAATAATTGCAGTAGTCGGGGCCTCCTTCTTGTCAGTCCTTACTGTAAGGCGTCATATAGCTCATCGTGCCTCAAAGAAGCAATGGGGTCATTCAAAATCAACACCTGTTGAACCATCTATTATTAAGCCAACAAAACCAGATTGACATTATGACTACACCTGCCAAGCAAAAGCTTATTGCCAAGAAATACAACGCTTGGTTATGCAAGCTCAGCAACTTTAAGCAAAGTAAAGTACGACGATACCTAGTAGTTATCCTGTTAATTGGGTTTGCATCAGCTGGGTACAGTACATTGAAATACACCCAGGCTGCGTCTGGCGATTACGACGTTGTTTCTGATAACTTTGAAAGACAAAGTTTAGGATCTTCGTGGACTGTAAACTTCGGAAACGTTGGTATTGTCAATCAGAGTGATGTTGGCCTAACAGCACTTAGCGGTGCGGGCATTGTAAGTTGGGTTGGCTCAACCTTAAATGCCGATCAATTTTCTGAAGCAACTATTTCACCCAATAAAGTCAGCTCCATGCTTACTCAGGTATTTGTTCGAAGACGTTCGAGTGATTCAGCACGATATGCATTCCATTATGACGCCGATCCCAATGATGGTCTTGTAGATGAATGGCAATTAAAGTATGACGGTGTACCAACAGCACAAGTACGAATTCTTGCCTCTAATAATACAGTTTCAGGACCACAAAATGGTGATGTATTGCGCCTTGAGGTTAGAGCCACAAACCCAGTCGAATTAAAAGGCTACCGAAATGGAGCTTTAGTATTATCGGCAACAGATAGTGCTGCCTCTTCTATATCTAACGGCACTCCAGGCCTAACCATGCGGCTTGGTGTTGGTACAACAACTACATACCCAACCGCAGTTTTTGAAAACTGGAGCGGGGGAAGCCTCGGAGTGGCTTCATCAAATACAAATTCAAGCACGCCATCAACTACAACATCAAATACAAATTCATCGACTCCATCAACGAATAATAACCCTGCGGATTCTAATCCAACTGATGTATCGCCAAAATCTAATTCACAACTACCATCAAGCCAAAACACAAATACCACTAGCGACCCTGAACAGCAGTCTGAAGTTGCCACAAACAAAAATTCAAAAACAACGCTCTACAAAGTTTTAGCTGCCGTATTTGCGTCTATAATAGTTTCTGTTCTTATAGTCAAAGCTTATTTGCACTTTAAGCATTAAACTCGTTGTTGCTTTATTAGCTTCAAGAGAATGCTTTGAGATATCCGAACCACACGTATTATACTCTCTGCAGAAATCATCGCTCTTTTTTGTTAGCTCTTCGTTGTCGCAAAGTAACCCACAGTCAAGGCATTACAGGAATGGAGGGCCATAAGGGAGACGAACTAAAATATGTACTACGCTTCCTCCCAAATCTTCCCCATAACACCATGCTCCTTGAGCTTCTCAGCAGTAGTAAAGCGTATATGCGGTCGTTCCTCATCATCCTTTTCCCAGATGTCTGCTATCAGTCCTCGTGTTCGTCGTTTGGCGTAGATCAAATCAGTAAGTTTTGTGCAAACAAATAAGATAATGGGTTTTGGATCGTTAAATGTTTCGTCTTCCCAGATACCAAGCTCTTCATCCATGTAGGTGACATATTGTTTAAGTCGGTAGCGCATACGGTACTGTGGCAGTTCGCTGTCAAAGATTTCCAGTAGATAGCTTTCAATAACTTCCATTTCATTCAAGCCATCGTCATGTAATTTGGTGAAACAGAGATTAGGACGAATGTATTCACTTTCGACAAGGAAGTGGTACATACCAGCTCCAAGATAATCTGCTTCTGTTTCATAGTAGTAGCAGGTACGTATATGATCTTTTGTTTCATCAAAGCTGTGTAAGGTTACACCAATGTCAGCTAGGAGCAAACAGCGATCAACAAAGCTACGGCTACGATCCTTGTCTTTGTAGCGTTTATGCAGCTCTGCTTCATCATGCACGCCCCAGTAGCGATAACGGTTTATGGCGTTCTTGGAAAGGTAATAAATAGCTGGTGTACTTTTATCTATAAAGCTAGCTTTGTTATATATCCAATCTATATAGCCTTTGCTTCTCAAGTCTTTAAGCCATAGGTAGGTATTCTTTTTGTCTTTATGTTTTAGGAATGCTTGCAACTGTATTCTAGTTAAGTATCTATGTTTATATATAAGATCAATAATCTCTTTTTGTCTGTAGGTTATTTTCGGTAGATCTAGTGTCTTCATTTAAGCCAAACCCTCCTACTCCCTATATGTATAAAGGTAGGTACCACTATATCCGAACGCTAACAGATAGACACAAGCAGTATTTAGACCTCCGCTCGTGGGGGTATAAATTAAAACTGTCTATTTATTAACCAAAGTCTTATACATAAGCCGCCTGTTACAGTTCCCAAACCACTGATTAAACCTCTCACCGTCCTTGAGCATGCGGGTATTGTAGCGGTAGGTGTGCTCGTCTACATATCTGCCTAAATGATTACCTGAAACATGCGTGTAAGTGCCTTTAATTGACCGTTTCATTAAGTTCCAGAAGCCATCTATGGTTGTAGTGGACACTAAGCCACGAGCATATTCACCCTGGCTATGATTTACCGAATCATGGATAAACAGCCATTTAGCACGTGTGTAAATTCGGCTTTCGTCCGTGTGCAATACAGCACCTTCGTTTAGCGTAGCTTTGAGGAACGGCATGGTATTTGTCGCGTCAGCATGTTTAGTAGCAAAGGCTCTGATTTGACCGACTTCCTTTTTCTTCTCAACTATGCCAACAACTGCTGATTTATTCTTCCAACGTTCATCAGGATTAGATTTACCACCTATGTAGGTTTCGTCAGCCTCTACTGGGTCATCTAGCTTGTCAAAGCCACCGTAAGCCATAGCAGCACGGATACGGTGATCCATGAACCAAGCTGTCTTTTGGGTTACGCCTAATGCACGGGCTATCTCGTAGGAGCTGACGCCATTCTTAGCGTTTATGATCATCCAGACGGCAGGTAGCCATTTATCTAGACCGAGTGGGCTATCTTCAAAGATTGTGCCGACTTTAACTGAGAACTGCCTTTTGGGGTGGCGAGACTTGCATTGGTAGCGTTGCTGGCTTTTGAGATAACTAACGTCTATACGACCACAGGTTGGGCAAATAGCACCGTTTGGCCACCGTAGAGATGCCATGTATTCAATACATACCTCTGTTTTAGAGAAGTAACGGACTGCTTCAATAAGGGTGGTTGGATACCTCATATATACAGTGTACATCTCTGTTATTGATTAGTCAAGTATATTAGTTCTTTGGCAACTGCATTGCCCAAGCCCCCAGAAACTCCGGTTACTAAGTATGTTTTCATGTAAATATCATATCAAACTAAGTAGATTTAGGCATTGCTCGCAACAAGCAAATCGTCGTCGTTGAGGTCGAATTGCTTAGGAGCTATCAGCACAGCGGCAACTGCATCAGCAAAACACTCAGCTTCCGCTGTTTGAATAAATCTAATGCCAGCATCTAGGTCTTCGCCTGGGGCTGGCATGTAACCCGCTAGTTCGCATGTGACTACCCCGTCGTCTTCGGCACTCGCGCTTACTGCGCAATCTCTAAGTAAATACGAGTCTAAGACTGATGTAGCCCCAGTACTTCCAAACAAAAAAGGATAATGGATGCCTCCAATACGGTACGCGTCTTCGATGTGACCCATTCTATAATCTATTGCGGCATGCGCTAGAGCTTGATCAACATGAGGATGCTCGCCGTAGGCCCAGGTTTCATCATACGGACCAGTGATTAGCACAGTCCTTAATTGTGTAGGGGTTTTGCGGATGGTTACTTTTGCTCCTCGATTTAAGGCATCATCAAACTGCCCAAACTCAGGGTTCGGCAATAACCGCTCTAGATGAAACTGATCAACATATTCGCCCATTAAAATGGCTCAATTAGTTGGGTATACTTATACGCCTCTGGTAAAAAATGACAAGCTTAAGCGGAATAAACTACTACGCTTACGCTTTGACATACAGTTCAGTAGTGACATGATAATTATATGGAGCGTAATCAAGCGACACCAGAAGAGGTGCTAGCAAATGAGATTGCTGTAAAAGTTGACGCTGTATTAGAAGATGCAAATAATATCCAGCTTATCCAAAACGTTACGTAAGTAGTCTTGGGGATGGCTACTACTTGGAGCTGCGTGTTCAAGGGGCTACGGGACAGCGCGGTCCAGATAGGCCTGCCACTCGCTATCTATATGTCAACCAACATACAGATGTTTGTCGTGGTGTAGTATTTTCACTTGACCTCAATAGCCTCAAAAACGAGCAGGAATTACAAGGCAAAGTGACGGACCTATATCACTTAGCTAGCGCAGCGGAGTCCGCCCTACCTGACCAAACACAAGAAAAAGCAATACTTCTAGAGATACTTAGAATGGTACAAAAGCATGATGAAGAAGGATGCGTGAGCGATGAGGAGTTAGCAGAACTAGGACAACTATACTTTTATCTAGTTGATCAAGGTGGAACCTTTATATTCAAGCAAAAAACACTTAAAGTCGAAGGCCAGTTTAGTGTTTGGGTCTCAGGAACATTTTTTAGTGGACCGGTCGAACATTTATGGCAAGACGAAACCGACAGGCCTCGTTTGTTCATCGCAGTAACTCCAGATAATGACCCAATGCGCACTGTATTCGAGCAATCTCAGGAAGGACTTCAGGAAAGTCATATTCAATTAGCAGATACAATGGAAAGAATGGCTGCATATGCCAATGATGAAGATGTTACTAGGGACGATAGCGGCAAAGTAGTTGGCCTATCAGGAAATGAATACCGCGAAAGAGCAGTTATTGAGGCAGAACGTGCAGCAGGCGTTAGGAAGTTAGAGCTAGCACAGTTAGAATTCATAAATAACGCCTTACAGCAGGCACTACAAGCTTAATAAAAAATCCCACCTAAGTGAGACTCTTTTCTTGGTAGCGGGGGTAGGATTCGAACCTACGACCTTTGGGTTATGAGCCCAACGAGCTGCCACTGCTCCACCCCGCGACGATGTGATGGAAGGTGCTGAACCAGTACCTTACCAGATGAGCGACCCCTTGTCAATCGGCGCTATTGCCAAAAAGGAAGTACTTCCATTGCTGAAAATTGGAGGGTTCAGAGTCTTCTTCTTGACCATTCTGATTTGCGTCAGGTCCGTCCCCATCTTTTGGCAAAAGTAAGACACTTTCGTTGGCGCCTGCCTTGTTAAACTTCTGACGAGCCTCTAATTCTAAGTATGTGTCGGTTTTGTAGTACTCAATACCAAGCTTAAGATTCTCGTTTTCTAGCTCCAGAATTGATATTTCTTCCTCGAGGGAATCAACTTGACCTTGCAACTGATAATTTTTCTGAATAGTCTTTATCGTGCTCCAAATTAGCGACAAAGCGATAACGCCAGCGATAATTGTACTGAGTTGCGCGGATTCGAGTATTTTACGAGGGTTTAAATTCATTTTTGTTTCTTAAGTTATACCTTTATTATACCATTGGTGGACATGGGGCAGTAGCTCAGTGGTTAGAGCAGTCGGCTCATAACTGATTGGCCGTTGGTTCAAATCCAACCTGCCCCACCAAGCATAAGCATTTCAAAACTATCTGATACAATTACTACTAACATATATAAAAGGAATAATCTCTATGTTCAAAAGAAATCAAAAGGGCGTAATCGACCCGATATTCATTATTGTATTAGTTTTAGTGTTGGCTGTAGGCGGCTTTATATATTGGCGAACAACTCAAAAAGAAGAAACTCCACAGCCAGTGACACAAACAACACAAGTCCAAAACGAGGAAGTTGTTGAAGAAGAAAACAGTGATGAAGAACTGTTCACAGTCGATCTACCTGATGGCTGGTTGTTAAAGGAGGTAAAAGGAGAAATTGGTCAAGCCACTGGTAAGTACTATGTTTATGAAAACGGCACACATACAGTTGAGGTGCAAGTTGAACCAGGAGGAGGCAGGGGTGTGATGTCCGATATTTCTTGGCGGTATCAGGTTAATAATCAAGGAGATGCATTTACAGTTACATCGTCAAACAAAACTGTTTGTAGCGAGGATGAAGGATTTTGCGATTTGGACAACCAGGAATTCCGAGCATTTCTGAAACAAGATGACAATCAAGAGAAAGAAACAGTTGATGGCTATAGATATAACTTCTATTACACAAATTCAGCCTCGGCAAGTATAAACGATGCTCTACTCGATGACTTTGAATCTATCGTTGAAAGTATAAAACTTTCAAGTTAGTTAGCTGGTTCCAAAATGATCCAGTGTGGTCCACCAAGCGTAAACATAATAAGCTGATATACTTGTTTGATGGCAACGGATCAGGGTACGATAAACAGTTACAATCAGAATGCAAAAGATTATGACGAGCACCTAGTAGATTCATCAAAAAACACATTTCATGCACTATATGAAAAACCTGCAATCAGAGCTGAATTACCTAAGCTTGACGGACTAAGTGTTATTTCTATAGGCTGCGGTAGCGGACACGACGCAAACTGGCTTTTGCAAAATGGAGCTAGTTCCGTAGTTGGTGTTGATATATCTGAAGGGCTAATTAAGATTGCGGAATCTAAATTTCCGAACATTGAAGTTCACGTAATGGACATGGAAAAACTAGATTTTCCTGATAATAGTTTCGATCTGGCATACTCCAGTTTGGCTATTCATTACGTTGACGACTGGACGCAATCCCTAAAGGAAGCACATCGAGTTATTAAACCTGGTTCATTGTACGTATTTTCATGTGGACACCCGATCGACAGCGCTATGCAGTACGACAAAGAGGGTAAGTATAGGTTTGCCAGAATTGGCAGACGAGTTAATGATAATACTGGTGAAAGAATAATATTTGGAGACTACTTGGCTAAGGATGGCAAGGGCACGAAACCTGTGAAAGGCGTCCTTGGAGAAGTTGAAGTTACTGTTTTCCATCATACATTTTCTGTTATGATCCAGCAGATTCTTGAGTCAGGTTTCGAGGTTGTTAAAGTTGTTGAACCACAACCCGTAGAAGAAATGAAATCCACTAACGAGGGACGTTATAGACAGCTTTCAAGGGTGCCAGCCTTTATGATTTGGGTGTTGCGCAAAAATTAAGAGATAGCTCCAAAACGATCCAGTGTGGTCCAGCAAGCGTAAGCATTACTAAATGTTATAATTTCAGACATGAATCTAGATAGCGTAGTTTTTTACACCAATGACATTCCTACAATTGTTGATTTTTATGCAAACAAAATTGGTCTCGAGCTTGAGTACCAACAAGAGGAAAAGTATGTGTCCTTTAAATTTGGTAATGACGTGAGACTTGGAATTAAAAAAGCTGTAGAAGAACGAGAAAAACCAGGGGCACAGACACTTTTTATTGGCGTGGTTGATGCTCAGAAGGAGTATGCGACAGCCAAAGATAAAGGTCTCAATATTCTAAAGGAACTGACAGAGCAATCATGGGGTACAGAATTCAGCATTTTAGATCCTGACGGCAACAAGATTGAATACCTACAACGTAAGTAGTCTGAGCTGATATACTCTACATATGAACCCTGAAGAAAAACAAAAAACAGACTATATACCTCCACAGCCAACCGAACAACAAAGAGAACTTTATAAAGTCGCTACTACTTACCAAAAAATACGCACAGTTATTTCAGGCTTTATTATGGGGTTATTTGTCCTAGGATTTATCAGCCTCGGAATATATCTGTTTGCTGCAGATACAAATACGTGGCCTTTATTAGCCTTTTCAATACTTTTTGGCCTAATCTATTTGTTAATTATTTGGCAGTCTAAGAAATCTCTATTCCGAAAACATGATTTACAGCCAACACCTTCTAAGCCCTTCGACGCAATAGGAATGGCAGAAGTCAAAACTCAACAAACCTATAGCCGCGCTGGAATAGAAGAGGGCGAAACTATACTGGCTTGGGCAGGGCCTGTAACCCGAGGGGACATGAAGGGCCAAGGAATAAGCTTAGGCGTTACGGAATTTGTGTCGGGTGCAGAAAATACATTGATGCTTACAAACAAGCGACTAATCTGTATGACTTTTACTCAAGTTGATTTCAATAACGTGACTGAAGGGGGCAACGTACTTACTGCTTTTGCTGGTTTAGATACGATAAAAGACACAGCGCGTGAAGAGCATGATGAACTTTTTATGATGAATGCTAGTAAGTGGCCGCACTTAATAGAGGGCCTTAGACAATACAAACTGAAAGATGTAGCAGATAGTCATTATAACTTTGCGATACCATTTGCAAGTATTGCTGGTATTGAAAAGAAGCAACGCTTTTTTAACGCAGGTGTGTTCATAAACCTGAAGGATGGAACGGTATTAAAGTATAGCTTCGGGATGAAAGATAATAAACAGGCAATCGAATCTTTTGCAGCCCAGGCTCAGAGCCTTGGGGTATCTGTAAAGTAGCCATAGCTTTGAGTTGATTCTAAACGATTCAAGCTGATTCAATAAGCATAGAAATTCAAATATTTTGATATAATTATTCCTAACTATATAAAAGGAATAAACTCTATGTTTAAAAAGAATCAAAAGGGCGTAATTGACCCCGTTTTCGTTATTGTATTAGTTTTAGTGCTCGCAGTGGGCGGATTTGTCTACTGGCGAACAAGCAATGACAATAAAACTCAAGACGATGCTAATACACAAGCTCAGGAGCCAGCACAAGGTTTGTCCGCAAGCTATTTGTTGCCTCAAAATTGGAGCGAAATAGAATGTAACAGTGCAGATTCCAAAGGAGTGTTAGCATCCCCCGACAGCGATAAAGCTGTAGATTGTGATGATCGCACTAGCACTGTACTAATAATGGAAAGTACCGTTGATTCAAGCTCAGAAGCTTGCCTAACAGACGCCGAAGTAGCTAGCATAAATGAGTCTAAGCCTATCGAAGACTATGATTGTGAAGTGGTTTCAGTCAATGGTGTCGACGTAATTAAGTCGACTGCAGATTACGGCGGTGGCCCAAGCGTGAACTATGAATTCTTTGGAGATAACCAGCTTTCTGTAACATACTATTCTACAGAAGAAGGCACTTTGCCAGACGAAGAAGCAGTACAAACATTAGTCGATACTGTAAAGTTCTAAACAGTTAGTTGGTTTAAGGAAATTTCGTCTGCCTATCAAGTATATGAATCTTGAGCTGATATAATTAACGCATGGATGAGATACAAAAAGCGATAGATGATTGGGCGCAAACCTTAGAAGAACCGTATTGGCCGCCACTGAGTCAATTTGCTCGTGTTGCCGAAGAAGTTGGAGAGGTCGGCAGGTTGCTAAATCACATGTATGGTTCCAAACCAAAAAAGGTCGAAGAAGCGCGCCAGGAACTTGGAGAAGAACTCGCAGATGTGATATTTGCGCTAGTCTGCATAGCAAACAGACACAAGATAAACTTGAACGAAGAAATTGAAAAAGTTCTTGTTAAAGCAAAAGTAAGAGACAAGAATCGGTTTAAGGTCAAATAGGATGCAAGCATTTGTATCCTACAGGCATACCGGCGAAAGCGAAGAAGTTTTAAGCGAACTACTTGCTGGCATTAGAGATGCGTTGAAGAATGCAGATGTTGAGGTGTACTGCACATTTTTTGATGAAGCAGAATTTCAGAATAAAAAAATGGGTCCAAGACAAATAATGGATCATGCGTTCGAATTAATTTCTGCTAGAGACTTGTTATTTGTTGTCCAAATATCAGACAACAAAAGCGAAGGCATGTTAATGGAGATTGGTTTAGCGATAGCAAAGAAAATCCCCGTTGTCGTGGCAACTCATGATTTGGTCGGATACACATATGTGCCAGATATGGCCGACTTCTCTTTTAGATTCGCAGACATAAATGACCTGAAGGCTAAAATTTCAGATATAGATTTTAAAGCACTACCTTCTAAAATACCTGAAAATCTCTGAAGTGCCGGATAGTCCCTTCAGTTGTTTCTAAATTTTTAACCTCCGAAAGACCGGGACTAGATTTTAGCCATTCCAGAAATTTATCAATAACTGGGCCATCTCCTTCGACTTCAATGTAAACATTACCGTCCCGTAGATTTCGCGTATAGCCGCGAAGGTTATTCAATTCGGCGTATTCCATTATTTTGTATCGCATTCCTATGCGTTGAACTTTACCGGTCAGAGTTATGCTTAGATGCTTCATACATGTTTAAGATGTCGTTATTGGCCTAGATTGTACTATATGGAATTCATTATCTTGTAGAGCCCACTCAATGTCTTGCGGACTGCCGTAATAATCTTCGATTCGACAAATTAGCAGGCTTAGTTCGACAAGTTGTTTTTCTGATAAGCAGGCTTCTTCTTGCATACTCGCATCTACAGGTGCTTCCACGGTGTCGCTGTCTTTATAAATTAGCCTAGTTTTTTTTACTGCAATATTTTTGTTTATTGTGTTGCCCCCACTTTTTGACGTTACATAGTTGTCAGGCGTAACCATACCTTGGACTAGCAGTTCTCCGAGCCCATAGGTTGCTTCTATCATTATTTCATCAGAATTGTGGCTGATCGGATTCACGCTAAACGCGACACCAGAAACATCACTGTCTACCATTTTCTGTACAACTACTCCCAAGACAAGATCTTCTTGCTTCATGCCCTGTGTCTGTGCATAGTCGCTCGCTGCCTTAACAGAATCCCAACAATCCTTTAATCTGGCAATTAAGTCGTTTCTGCCAACATTTAGGTAACTTTCAAACTGTCCAGCCCATGATGCAGTTTCTGAATCCTCGGATATAGCCGATGAGCGTACCGCAACACGTTCAGCACCCAATTTATCAAATGCATCGTTTAGCTCAACAATAGTCTGCTCAGTAATTTCGCCATTATTCTTAAATTCCTCATGTAACTTTGTTGTAATGACAAAACCTGACGGTACAGGAATTCCGGCGTTGATCATTCTACCTAGCGAAAGACCCTTACCTCCAACGAGACTAAGGTCGTCTACGTTAACGTCTTCGAAGAACTTTACAAAGCTCATTACGGAAGGCTCATTGTCTCATCTGATCTAATAGGATATTCTTTGCCCTTAACGTCTGCCACAACTCCATGTTCTGACGATGCTTTTAGGGTAAAGCCTCCGCTAAGTTCGAAACCAAGTTCTTCTAATGGGACATCGGCATAATGATGCAAGTACGAATCTAATCCGCCACCATGACCAACTACCCACACAAGCAGTGGCGAGTCCTCTTTGCCTGGTGTTCTGTGTAAAGAAGCTCCAACCATTTCGGCAGTTTTGATCATATAGTCCATGCGCCTCGCCAAATCATGAGGACTCTCGGCGTGCTTCTCTCTCCTAGTGTCGGCATCTTGGTCTTGATAATACAAACTCCAAGCATTGTCATCGGGGTACGTCTCCCTAAGATGTTGCATGAACTTATTTGAGAAAATATTTGCTTCGCGTAAGACTGGGCTAACTGTTACATCACCTTCATCTGCATCGTCACCGGTGCTTCCAAATAATTGATCAGCTGGCAAACCTCTTTCGAAAAGCGCATCTTTTATCGTCTCGGTGATATCTTTAGCTGTTTCTTTTGCACGCACTCCGCCCAAGTCTGGTTCATTTTCATCCCAAATTTGGTCTGAACAAATAACCATAAAATGAGTATCAGAATTCGCATCCAAGTATTCATTAACTACTTCGGTTGCTACCTGCTTTGCATGTTCGTGTCCTTCAGGTGTTAAGTGTCCCTCGACATGATCATCGTGACGCTGGACTCGCATTTCCATTCTGCCGCCCGACATAGGTGCTAATTGTTGTTCTCCGCTCATTGCTAAATCTCCTCAAAGTTAAATGATGTATTGTCTGGCGACATAACCTGGGCTTTTAAATCCGCAGGTAGGTACCATGCAAAGCTTCCAAACATTGACGCATGGCTTACCGATGGATACCTTACTTTATTATCCTTGGATAAAATTTCGTATATGCGTTTATGGACGTCACCCTCCCAAACTGGGACCAAGATTGGATCTACGTTGCCCATAAGATCTTTGGACATAGAAAAGTTTTTGGCCATTTCGTACGCTAGCCTAAAGTCTGAGTACTCCTCTTCCTCCATCTTACCCTTGGCTTCGACAAATATTTCCTCAATCGTGTCCTTCATATTCTTATGACGCTCGGTTAGCGCAACGTTCTGCTCACGAAACTCTACAGTGTGACTCAGGAAGCTATACAGTGGGAAAGGAATTTTGCGCATCCTAACCTGATTAATCGGAAGCTCTAGAGGTGGCAAGCCAAGTAGATTCTTAAACTCGTAATCATCTGGGTAGTCAGTGAGTGGACCGTAGTGGTTGTCGTTAGGGTCTAGAATTTTATCAACGATTGGTTTCCATAACTCTATAATCTTTTCGTTATTCTTGTCGTCGTGTTCATCAATTAGGGCAACAATTTCTTTAACTATATCTCTAGAAAATTCATCTTGCTCTAGAAAATTCATGACGGTAACGCCATGAAGCGCTTGGACCAAATATATGTCGGCGTAATCTGTTTGTAGCAAATCTCGTTGGATCTGGATTATTCGACGTTCATATTCTTCGATGTCGTCACCAACATCTACCATTTTTCTGGCAAAGGCTTTGAGCTGGTCGACATAAAACTCATGTATCAAACCGTCTGCGAAAACATAGTTTATAACCCAAAATTTGAAACAGAATATTTTATTGAATTTCTGATCTATCGTAACAAGAAATGCCAAGTCATCTTTGTTGCCATTCTCGAACTCGTCTCGTACCTTTTCTACAGCAGCCTCGAGTTCTTTAAATTCATCTTGAACAAATTGAGCGTAGCCTTCTGGATTTGCATATAACTCTTGAGCCTTTTGTTCGTAAAAATCAATTACTGCAGGGAACTTATACGGATAGTAGATCATGAATTCCTGCTCATCGTTTGGTAACGACTTTGGGAATTTTAGTACATGGTCATCAATCTTCATAAATATAACCGTCATTTCCGTCTAGGATTACTTTTTTACCTTCAACCAGCAAGTCGGTAGCATTTTGGGTTCCAACCACGCAAGGGATGTTAAATTCACGTGACACAATTGCAGCGTGACACAAATTTCCGCCTAGGTTAGTTATTATTCCGGCCGATCGTCTTATGGCTAGCAGATACTGAGGTCTAGTCATTTCTGTAACAATAATGTCGCCATGCTTGACGTTTTCTAGCACTTTTTGGATGTCTGTGTTGTGTGCGGTTGTTCGGATCATTTTTACCGTACCTCTGACACGTCCTGCCGATGCTGCGTATCCACTCAGTATTCGTTTTGGTTTTTTCTCAAATGGCTTAAAGTACACCCGCATTTGATCTTCCATACTTCGGTAGCCCTCTGAAGTTTTAGCAAAGTTCTTTTTATCATGATTAATTGGGATGCCTTCGATATGCAAGTCACCGATTATTTGTTTAATGTCTTGGTTTGGAGTAAGCCCAACTTTATCGTATGTAGTGACTAATCGACCGCGCCTATACGTGTGAAAACCATAATAGCTTTTGTTTAGTCCGCTTAATTGATAACCCCACCACCCCCAAGCTTTACCGCCTGGGAAATCAAATGAGAATTCGTTTTTCTTGTCATCAAGTATAGATGGAACAAATGGCGGACATGGCTCGCCATTAAATATTAGATTAAGTTCCTTGTTTTGAATGAATGGACCAAATCGTAGACCAAATTCCTCCCTAATGCTCGCTAATAACTTATCTGTAATATGGACTCTCAGCTTGTGGACTTCGACTTTAGTTCCACTCTTGTTAGTGTCTATGCCTTTTCTGACTACAAACGGATATTTGTACCAATCACCATTTTCCAGCCAATCATCTGCGTCATAATTTATCTCGTACTCTTCGTCAGATCCTTTAGGCGAAGTGGTTAGAGTGAAGCCCTGTCCCAGAAATGAGGTCGATGTTTTTAATCCAAGCCCAAACTCGCCGAGTTGCTGTTTTTTTTCTGAAAATCCCAGTCGGATTGATTTACTGGCCAGTTCCTCCGTCATGCCGGTTCCATCGTCAGTCACGACTATCGAGTCTGCAGAAATGTCTACTGAAACGTTTAAAACAGTTTCGCTTATTCTGGCGTCAATAGCGTTATCGATCAGTTCCGATAAAGCTTCTTGTATCGAGTATCCTGTCTGACTGATTTTTGTGAGTATACTTCTGTGAGGGGTAATATCTATGTATTTTGTTTCTTCATTCATGCGTAAATAGTAACATCGTTATAGGGTTGCTTGCTATACTTTATGCATGACAGTAAAGATCACTTATTTTGTGCATGGAACCACGGTCGACAATGAAAATGAGATTTCTTCTGGATGGTCTGATTGCGGACTTTCTGCGCTTGGGATTAAACAGGCCGAAGAATTAAGGCAACAAACTCAACACCAAACTTTCGATATTGTATTTGCATCTGATCAAAAACGGGCAGTAGACTCCGCTAAAATTACATGGGGCAATAAGTACAAAATTATCCACGACAAAAGACTCCGTGAATGTAACTACGGCGACTTTAACGGCAAACCATCTAGTGTTGTAGAGCCACTTCAGGAAGAATCAATAAATAACGCTTTCGAAAATGGTGAGAGCTACGAGCATGTCAAAAAGCGAATTGCCGAATTTCTAAAGTATCTGACAGAAAACTATGATGGACAGCATGTAGCAATAGTTGCACACAAGGCACCGCAAATTGCTCTAGATGTCTTACTCAGAGATATGACATGGGAAGAAGCTTTTGCGACCGATTGGCGCAAAACTCACGCTTGGCAACCCGGATGGGAGTATCAGCTAGACTAATAATTTCTTCTTGAGGACGACAGATAAACCCGCTTATGTTAAAATCCTTCTAGATAAATAATTCTATAAAAATAGATAGGAATTCTTAAAATGCCGCCAGAAGATAATCAGCAACCGGATCCACATCAGCCGGGACAACAATTTGTGCCCCAGTCAGACTCAGACTCCAACTCACAGTCAGTCGATGACCCAACTCCAGGGGGTATTGTTGAGCCTTCGTCTGATGCAAGTAGTTCAAACGACTTTTCGTCACAG
>JBGTET010000011.1:0-8656 GCA_041747695.1 Saccharimonadales bacterium (SeqCode) | reverse complement strand
ACTCGAAAGTGTCTTCAGCGATGAATTTACTAGAGTTTCTGGACTTTGGGATCTAGACGACACTGCCCTCCGAAATCACGCTTTTGCACTCGGTCTCCAGGTAGAAGAAGAGCTTTCAAGGCTAAACGAGTGGCTTTTACCAATTATTGGTAGTGCCGCCCTAAGAATAAAAGGTTTAGCGAAATTAAGTTATATAGATTGCAGCAGAACCAGGCCAATTGAAGCTGATCATATTAACTTAGGAGAGGTGGATGTCGTGAGCAAATTTGAGGGCATAAACTTACGCAAAACTCATGGCAACACCATAGGCAGAACAACTCCATATATCGGGTATGCATTTACCTATAAAGGCGGTGGCCCAGTAGCTGCAGATTTTGGCATCCCAGTATCTTATATCTCTCGCACAGATGTTTCTGTTTTAGATAGTTCAGAAACAGACGACTAAACTCTTTGGCATTTAGGGCACAAATGTGTGCCCCGGGTGGCCACTTTTATTTTGATAATTTCTGTGCCGCAACGTGGGCAGGGTTGATTTTGTCGCCTAAAAACATTGGCAAATTCTAGGTAGCTTCCTCGTCCGCCTTTGGCGTTAACGTAGTTTTTGTCGGTTGATCCACCTTTGTCGATGCTTAATTGCAAGACTTCTTTAATCGACTGGAGCAAAAGCTTTAGTTTAGCATCTGAAACGTCTTTTACTTTAGTGGCGGGGTGAATTTTGCTTAACCAAAGCGATTCATCAGAATAGATATTTCCCACGCCCGCCAGCACAGTTTGGTCTAAAATTGCGGCCTTAATAGACGAATTAGCTCGTCTGCGAACTCGTGGAATAAATTCCCTGTGAGTGAAGTCATCTTCCAAAGGTTCTGGCCCAACTTTTTTGAAAAAGTCGATGTTTGGGATCTCGATTGTTGGTAGTAATCGCATCCAGCCAAACTTTCGTTGATCATTAAAAAACAGAACGGCACCATCTGTAAATTCTACTTGTACACGCGTAGATTTATCTGGTAAATTGCCTATCAAAGAATCATTTGGGTGCCCGGCACCAAAGTTCTTTTTGTCACTACGAAAAACCAGTTGACCAGTCATTTTTAAATGCACGACTAGCGAATAATCTGTACTTAAATCTAGTATCAAAACCTTAGCACGACGCCTAACATTAACAATTTTTGCCCCTACCAAATGTGCAGCAACATCCTGCGGTGAGTTAGGAAAGCTTTTGGCCCAATCGTGTTCCACAGAGCGAACAGACTTACCAACAATTAGCTCATTTAGTCCACGTTTTACGGTTTCGACTTCTGGTAATTCTGGCATGTTACTTTTTACTTTTAGTCTTGTTCAATGCAAAGAATTTAAGTGTCTTTAGATTAACAAGTGTGATCGGCACAGGCCCAAAAACAATCAATAAGAAGCCAGCTGCTCCCCAGTTCCCGCCCAACGAAAATAAATAAACAATTGTCACTATCCAAATAATCCATGGCGCAATAAAGTACCACTTATTAATCTTTAACGTTGATAATTTTGGAGTTTTCTCGAGCTCCGGCCCATCATCTGTGTAAACCCATTGCTGTTTTTCTGCCATAGTTCTTTTACTCCTCATCCTTGAGCAACTGTTTCAAGTGATGGTCAAAAATCTCAAAGTCTTTATAGACAATTGTTTGCATGCCCGCTTGCTCTGCACCATGCGTGTTCTCGTACCGATCGTCAACATAAATACAGTCTTGTGGGCGGACATACATTTCTTCTGCAGTGTGCGTAAAAACACTAGGACTGGGTTTATTCTGATCGCTTTTGCCGTAGGTATGAATATAACTAAACATGGTTTGTTCTTTGTCTGAAAATATTCGATCAACTGATGATTTCATCAAGTTTGTGACCATACCGATCTTGTATTTCTTGTGAAGCTCGGCAATCAAATCCATCATTGGCTTGTGAGTCCCGTCGTGACCGTAAAGAACATCCGAGGCATCGAAAATTATTGCTTTTACGGCCATGATGTTAAAGTTCGCCCCAATTTTTGCCGATAGAAACATCGACGTCTAGATTTACTGGTAGTTTGTAGATTTTTTCCATGATATTTTTACATAATTCGCCAACCTTTTTGGCCTGCGATTCGTCACATTCGACTAAAATCGAGTCGTGAATTTGTAAAACTTGCTTAGCCCCGTCCGGCAATTGTTCATCGATTTTTATCATCGCCATTTTCATTAAATCGGCTTCGGTTCCTTGGATTGGATGATTAACTGCCGCACGTTCTGCCGCTTGTCTAACGACAAAGTTCGATGATTTGACATCTGGAGATGGCCTCCTGCGACCAAACATAGTTTCGACATAACCTTCGTCGCGAGCTTTAACCTTTAAGCTTTCGATATAGTCCAATAATGGCTCTCGTAATTTGAAGTAGCGATCGATAAAGTCCTTGGCATCCTTTTGAGTCATGCCTGTGGCATTGCTCAAACCATGTGGGCTCATGCCATACAAAATTCCGAAGTTAATAACCTTAGCGTCACGACGTTGTTTTTTGGATACATCCTCCAAAGCTACTCCGTACACCTGGCTGGCGGTTCGGTTATGAATGTCTAGGCCATCATTAAAAGCTTCGATTAGTTCATCATCTCCGGCTAAGACAGCTGCCAGGCGAAGTTCAAATTGGGAATAGTCCGCTGATACGAAAGTCTTGCCCTTGGCCGCGACAAAGGCTGTGCGGATCTCTCGCCCTAGCTCAGTTCTGGTGGGTATATTCTGCAAATTAGGGTCGTGTGAGCTTAAGCGACCTGATGGAGCAACCGCAGTCGAGAAAGTTGTGTGTAGTTTGCTGTTTTCGTCGACTTGTTTTGGCAAAGTGTCGACGTAAGTACTTTTTAATTTGGTATACTCGCGATATTTCGTGATTTCGTTGATGATCTCGTGCTGGCTACGCAGTTTATCGAGCTCTTTGGCGGCTGTAGAATAACCAGTTTTCCCTTTTTTGACTCCAACTGTTGGCAAACCAAGTTTTTCGAACAAGACTTCTGCCAGTTGCGCCGGCGATGATATGTTAAATTCCATGCCAGCCATACCGTAAATGGTCTGCTGAACATCTGATATATCGTCTTCCAGCTTTACTGACATCTTTTCTAAGTATTTTGTGTCGAGAGTTATACCTTCAACTTCCATTCGAGCCAAAACAGCAGTAACTGGCCACTCAATTTCTTTGGCTAGCTTGGCAACCTTAGGTAAATCGTTGAGTTTTTCGTCCTGCAATTTCTTAAGTTGCCACAAAACCGCTGCAATTTTTGGAGCGCGGGAGTCAAACTCATCCAGGCTGACTTCGTCTAGGTCGTTATCGTCATAGCCAAGCTCGTTACGAGCAAGTTCGCTCAAACTTTGTTCACGAATAAGTGAATTAATCAAAAACGCAGTCATGCGAATGTCACTTTCGATGTCTGGCAGTTGTTCAAAGCCAAGGTTTAGCAAAACTTTGAGCACTAATTTTGAGTTGTGAGCAATCAATTTAGTATTTTTTGTGAATAATGTAGTCAAAAATTTAGTAACTGCATCAATGCCAATGGTTTCTACGTCGATTAAATAAGTTTGCTTGGGCGAATCGCTAACAAGTAGCTTTTTGAGGTCTGCTCCATGCGCACCTCCACACCAAACATGCACCAAAACGTGTTCTTTGAACTTAAGTTTTTCTAATTCTTTTACATCTGTTATTTGAGTAACTTTAACGCCCTTGTGATTGACTTCCATGGCTGTAGCTTCTTCTGCGTCAGGCTCTACCTTTAAGTTGTCTGGAAGTTGGTTTGCAAGCGTTCTAAATTCTAAATCACGCAAGACTTTGTTTAGTTGCTTGGCGTCCAAATTGGTTACGTCGGCTTGTTTCCAATCGAACTCAAGATCGATTGACGTATCTAGCGTAACGAGTTGCTTGGCTATGTAAGCTTTCTCTTTATCAGCGATTAATTTGTCTTTCAAACCGCCTTTAATCAGCTCGACGTTTTCGTATACACCATCCAAACTCTTGTAATCGGCAATTAATTGGATTGCGGTCTTTTCGCCAACACCACCAACACCCGGAATATTGTCCGATGGGTCGCCACGCAAAGATTTGTAATCAATAAATTGTTCGGGCGTCATGCTGTAACGTTCCTTGAACAACTTTGGGTCATACATTTCTACATTCGTTAGACCTTTTTTGAGGATTGCAACGGTCGTTGATTCATCAATTGTCTGCAATACATCATGATCGCTGGTTATTAATACTGTTTCGTAACCTTTTTTGTGCGCTTGCTTGCATAAAGTAGCCATAATGTCATCGGCTTCGTGGTCATCAATCTCGATAAACGGCCAACGCAGAGCTTCTAAAACTTGGTTTAAAAGGGGAATTTGTTCATAAAAATCTGGTGGAGCTGGTTTGCGATTAGCTTTATATTCAGGATAAATTTCACGCCGGCGACGTATGTTGGTTTTAGGTTTATCCCATGCCACAGCCACGTAGTCTGGATTCATTTTCTTTAGAACTTCCAGAACCATTACGGTAAAGCCATAAACACCTCCAGTTGGAGTGCCATCTTTGGTCGACAAATTAGGCATGGCATAGTAACCACGATAAAACACAGATTTCCCGTCAATGACCACCAGACGCTTTTTCGTCATATCTCTATTATACAGTCACAACAGCTCCATAAACATACTTCGTAAGACTAGATCAGAGCCATCACGTCTTCCAAAGTATGTTTATTCCGCTTACTTATGCTGTAAATACAGCTTTGTCTGCAGTATTCAAGAAGGTTTCGAGATCGTTGTCGTTATAGATAACAACGTCAGCTATTTTTTTGATAGCGGGCAAGTTTATAACGCTCTTGTCTGACTGATCCATGCCTTCATGCTCGCTGGCTTCTTGTGCTAAGAATTCTTCGAAGGTCATCGTGTCTTGTTGGTCGCGCTGGCGTGAATGGCCGCGTTCGTAACGAATTTTGGGGTCAGCATCGACATAGATAAATTTGCCACCAATTTCTTTGAGTTTTTCAACTTCGCCGACTGTTCTGATACCACTAATTACGAGACCTGGGTTCTGGCTTTTTAGAAATTCCTCATAGGCAAGTTCGATGAGTACGCCCGCACCTCTTTCGGCTCTGAGATTATTAGCAAAGGGGTCATTACGCACCATGATAGCTTCTGGAGTATCGCCGTAGACACGCTTTTTCTCCTCACGTAACATGTTTGATGTCGAGGCGTGAGCAAATCCATACTCATCCACCAAATGATTGGATAATGAATCCTTGCCACTTAAAATAGTGCCGGCAATTCCAACAATTGTCGGTCGAACTAGCCCCGAATTTGTAAATTCCGCAGTTTGGCGAATGCTCATCCAGCTAGTTTACTTCAAATATTCGTGCAGCTTCTTAGAATCTTTGTGCTTTCGCAGTTTCATCAAAGCTTTGGCCTCGATTTGTCGAATACGCTCACGGGTAACAGAAAATTCTTGGCCAACTTCTTCGAGCGTATGTGACTTGCCGTCTTCTAGGCCAAAGCGCATCTTCAGAATCTTTTGTTCACGCTCGCTTAGTACACCCAACATGTCTTTTACATGTTCTTTTAGCAACTGAGATGTAGCCGTTTCTTCTGGGGTAGCAGTGTCTTCATCTTCGATAAAGTCACCTAAAACTGACTCTTCTTCGTCATCACGCACAGAAGCATCAAGTGAGCTAATGTCCTGCTTAATCTTCATGATGTGCTCGACTTTTTCTATGTCGATTTCCATCTCTTTAGCGATTTCTTCGTTGGTTGGTTCACGATTTAGTTCTTGTGTCAGACGTCGTTGTGTCCTGAGCAATTTATTTATGGTTTCAACCATGTGCACTGGGATGCGAATTGTTCGAGCTTGGTCAGCAATAGCCCGAGTAATCGCTTGGCGAATCCACCAAGTTGCGTAAGTAGAGAACTTAAAGCCCTTTGAAGGATCGAATTTCTCAACAGCACGTAACAAACCGGTGTTTCCTTCTTGGATTAAGTCTAAAAGGTCCAAACCACGACCAACGTAACGCTTAGCAATCGAGACAACCAGACGCATGTTAGCTTCGGCCATTTCGTCTTTGGCTTTCTTTTCGCCAGCCACAACTCGGTTAGCTAGGGTTAGCTCTTCTTCGTTGCTTAGTAGCGGGATTTTGCCGATTTCTCGCAAGTACAAACGGACAGAGTCATCAGAAATGTCGTCGATATACTTATCATCGGGCTTAATGATGTCTTCCTCATCATCAGAAGTCCAAATATCTTCGGCAACCTTGCCATCTTTGTCCAAAATCTGCACACCAGAGTCAGATAAATCCTTAAACAAAAGATCTAAGATCTCCATGTTTTCTGGAGTATCAGCGATTTTTTCATAAATTTCTTCTTGAGGTAACTTACCCTCTTTTTTACCTTTTTTAAACAGATCTTGTCGCAGAGCTTCGAGATCGTTTAAAGCAGCCTTGCTGCGCTTAGGCTTAATCGGTGTCATCTTATCTCCTTTGGTAGTCTTACTCATTTAATAGCTCGTGGAATTGCTCTAATAATTCCTGCGCCTGGCTGTCGTTTCCAGCAGCTTCGGCACGCCTAATTGATTCACTTAAAAGTTGTTTACGTTTTTGTGTCGCATTTCGCTTAAGTCTCTGGGCTAAGCCAATCGCCTCGATGGTACGATCTGTGCTGCTCCAGTCACCGTATAGTTCTTCGGTTTTAAACAGGATAATTTTGACATAATCAGCGATATCAAGCAACTCCTTTGGAAGTTTGTTATAACTGGAGTCGAGATTTGTCAGAATATAATCGGCAACTAGCCGACGTTCTTCTCCCTCAAAATTGACCGCCTCTATTCCACGTAAACTTGTACGCACATCTGTAAACAATAGATTCAAACCAAGTAGCTGATCTTGAAAAGCATTTACGGTAAGCTTCTTGGCTTCTTCTTTGCTGAGTGGAACAACTTTGTTACGTTTTTTAGCAGGCGTTTTGTTCATTAGTTGATCTAATTTTGTTTGAACCGTGTCTATCCGAACGTTTAGTTTGCCGGCAATTAGTCGCACATAATGCTCCTGCTCGATTGGATCGCTAAGTCTAGCAATAACTTCCAAAGCTTTGTCGCTTAGTGCTCGTTTGCCCTGCGAACTAGGAATATCGAGGCGTTTTTCGTAGGTTTGCAGAACCCAATCTACGACATATGTCGCTTTTTTGATTAGCTTACTCCAAGCTTCTGGATTATCGCGGATGATATCGTCGGGATCTTTGCCGGCAGGTAACTCAATAATAGATAGTTTAACGCCAACTTCTTGTGCGATCGGAATTGCACGTTCAGTTGCGGCTAGTCCGGCATCATCGGCGTCAAAAGACAGTCGGACATCCTCGGTTAGTCGGCTCAAACTTAACAATTGTTGCTTGGTTAGGGCAGTTCCTGCACTTGCAACCACGTTTTTCACGCCAGCTTGATGTGATGCGACAACATCAAGATTTCCCTCTGTTACAACTGCAAATTTTTCTTTTCGAACGGCTTCTTTGGCCAAGTGTAATCCAAACAGCTGCCTGCTTTTATCATAAATCATTGTCGCTGGCGTGTTTAGGTATTTTGGTCCATTATCATCGGCTTCTAAGATTCGCCCAGTAAAGCCAACCGGCCGGCCCTGGCCATCGCTCAAAGGAATTAACAGGCGACCACGGAATAAATCATATAAGCCACGACGGTTTGTAGCTAAGCCTGCTTTAATCATTTCGTCAGCGGTAAAACCACGTTTCTTCAGAAAGTCTGTCAGCGCTGTTCCGCTGGCTGGAGCGTAACCAATCTTAAAATCTTGAATCGTCTGCTTATTGTAACCACGTTGCTTAACGACATATTCTGTAGCGGTTTTATTCTTGGCAAAAGTTGCGTGATAATAATTTGTGGCCAGTTGTGCTGCTTCGTACAGGCGTTCCTTTTGCTTGCTAGCACCAGCACTTGGCCCTTTAAACTGACTTAAATCAACACCAGCTTTGCGAGCTAAGATTTCTAACGCTCCACGGAAATCTATACCTTCCATTTCCATAACGAAGGTGAATATATCACCACCTTTGCCCGAGCTAAAGTCATGCCAAATTTGTTTATCTGGGCTAACCATAAAGCTAGCGGTCTTTTCATTAGTAAAAGGTGAGGTCGCTTTTAAGTTACGCCCAGCTCGTTTGAGCTCCACGTAATCGCCAACTACCTCCTCGACAGATAGCCGATCTTTGACCTCCTCTTTCGCATCCATAACTACATTATATAGCAGGTGCTGGCATATGTGCCCACTTCCGAGACATAACTCAATCTGATATGCTTATGTTAATGGATCCAAACGCTTACCCAACCACTGGCTACGAAATGCCAGCACAACCAGTTAATAAACGAAGCAAAATCTTAGTTATTGCTATGATTGTCGGCATTATATTTCTTGTTATCGGTGTCTTCTTTTTTATTATCAACCAAAAAGATCCAAATTTGGCGAAAATGGAGCAGATCGCTGCTAAACATGCCGAAATTGTCCGAGTATCCAAGCTTGCCATCGAAAGCGATTCGATCACCGCTAGCTTTAGTGAAATCGCTGCTAACGCCAGACTTGTAGCGACATCACATCAGAATATAGCCACAATAATAATCACCGAAGAGTATAGCTCAAGCATAGATAAGAAA
>JBGTET010000010.1:0-7697 GCA_041747695.1 Saccharimonadales bacterium (SeqCode) | reverse complement strand
GGATGGCTGGTACACACCGACAGGAAGTAGCAAATAGCAAACACAAGGCAGTCAAGGGAGTAATAGATGTAGTCGATCCTACCGGCAACTTATTAGTCATAAAGCCAAGGAGGCTAACGAAAGCCCGTACAGAATCGGGATTCTACGTTGCGAATATAGTTGAACCCTCTACTGGCGAACCATTGATAGACATTTTGCCTAGAGAGCCAGGAATTAGAGACGGCTATTTTGGCAGGTATCGTGGGACTGGAGCAGGAGCTTCTGCTGCCGTAGCACGAAGCAGTTAGAAACAAGAAGTAAACAATCGATTTTATTGCTTGCTTTTTATACCGGTTATGCTAGAGTAATTAACAGATCTCAAGATCAAACAAAAACCCCTTAAAACCACCAACATGGACCCAAACCCAAAACAACAGGTAGCTGAGAAGCTACGCTCAAGTGCAAATGTATTAGTGACGGTATCTAAAAATCCGTCTGTAGACCAATTGGCCGCCGCTATTGGGCTTTCTTTAATGTTGGATGCTCTCGGCAAGCACACCGCCACTGTTTTTAGTGGTCAGATCCCAGATATTCTCAAATTCCTCGAGCCAGAAAAGACCTTCGATAGCAATGTTGATGGCTTACGCGACTTTATTATTTCGCTCGACAAAGACAAAGCCGACAAACTCCGCTACAAAGTCGAAGATGATGTCGTTAAGGTCTATATAACACCTTACAAGTCTAAAATTACTCAAGACGATCTATCATTTACCCAAGGCGACTTTAACGTCGATGTTGTAATTGCACTTGGCGTTAAGAAAAAGGCCGATTTGGACGAAGCGATCGTGGCTCACGGTCGGATTTTGCATGACGCTACGATTATTGCCGTAAATGCCGGTGAAGTTGGTGGTGATGTTGGTGCGATTGACTGGACAGATCCTAATGCTAATAGCTTTTGCGAGATGCTTGTTAGTATTTCTGAGGCGCTCGAAGGCGGAATCCTTGATGCCGCCATGAGTACAGCCTTCTTAACCGGAATCGTATCTGTTACGGAACGCTTTAGCAACGCTAATACCACGCCAAAACTTATGACAATGGCTGCACAATTGATGGCAGCGGGCGCCAACCAGCAGCTTATTTCTAAAGAACTCCAACTTGGCAATACGGCAGCCTTTGATCTAAACCCAGCTAAGAAAAAAGGTGACGAAAAAGTTGTTTCTAGCGACGACGAAACATCGATAGATCTGCACAAAAAGGATAAAAAATCTAAGAAAAACAAAGACAAGATCGAAGAGATTAAAGCTAACGCTGACGACCTAAAACTCGACGAACTAGAAGAGCAACTTCGCGAAGCAACAGATGAAGTAGAAGACGATGACGAGATCAAAGCCGAGGATTTGCCCAAAACTGAACTCGAAGAGGCTGGCCTCGACTTTATTGAAGACAAATTAGAATTGCCCAAGGTAACTTCTAAGAGTGAAAGCGGGCCAACCATGGATACACCGCTCAACCCTAGCCTAGGCGGAACCTTTAATGCTACTTCGGATGAAGCACTTCAGGCCAAAGCACGCGAGCATCAGGATGGCTTTAACGACGAGATTTTGTCACACAGCGTGACACCGCTTGGCTCAACACAAGAGCAACCGCAACCGATGCCAGAAATGCCAATCGCACCAGAACCGCAGCCTGCGCCACCCCCTGTTAACGATGGGCTAGAAGAGGCCCGTCGTGCAGTTGAACAAGCTGCCATGCAGACTCCTTACAATCCAGCAAATAATCCAGTTGCAAGTATTAATGCTCAGCCAATGTCAGCTGATGTTGCCCAGCAGTTGTATCACGATAATGTAGCTCCTCCGCAACCTCAAGTTGCTCCCATACCTCCGGCCGCACCACCACCTATGCCTCCTGGCTTGGGCATGCCGCCGCCAGATGTGAATGTTGCGCAACAACCTCAGCCAGTTTTTGATCCGAACATGGATGCAGCCAACCAAACATTTAATATTCCGGGACAACCGCAGCAGCGAATAGCCCCTCCACCAGCTCAATACGCGCAACCACAGCAACAGCAACAAGCGCCTCAACAGCAAGCTGCGCCATGGCCGACTCAGCAACAAGCCCCACCAGCCCCAACAGATATGAACGGGCTTCCACCGCCACCTCCACCGCAATAGTTCTGATATGCTAGGCACATGAACGGCCTTTTATTAGTCGATAAACCGAGCGATTGGACATCTTTTGATGTCGTAGCTAAGATTCGAGGGATCTTAGAGTCACAAAGTCGTAAAAATGGTGAACGGGTACGCTTTAAAGTCGGCCACGCCGGTACCTTGGACCCGTTTGCTACAGGTTTGTTGCTAATTCTAGTTGGCGATGCCACTAAACAAGCACAATCGCTACTAAAGCTCGATAAAAGCTACGACGTGACCATAAAACTTGGCGCCATCAGCAATACCGACGATCTTGAAGGCGAAATTGTCGAAAACAATGATGCAAAGCCTGTGGACGAAGCCAAAGTTATAAAGGCATTAGAAATGTTCAAAGGCGAAATTAGCCAAATCCCACCACAATTTAGTGCTATAAAAGTCAAAGGTAAACGGGCGTATAAGTCTGCGCGGGCGGGTGAACACATAGAATTGGAGCCTAGAAATGTCACCATCAAAGCCATCGAAAATATTGTATACAAATGGCCTGATTTAAGCTTTTCTGTATCTGTTAGCTCGGGCACATACATACGCAGTATTGCTCGTGATTTAGGCCAAGAATTAGGTGTCGGTGGGTACGTCCAAGTACTCAGGCGAACAAAAGTTGGACCACATAACTTTAGTGCCTCCACGGCTGTGGACAAACTGAACTACGATTTGATTCAAAAACTCCTCCTACCCCTTGATTAAGAAGAGGAAACCTGCTAGTCTTGTGCACTGATGATCACAACGGAGAATAAATCTAAGGTGATGGCAGCCCAGGCTCGCCACAAGACGGACACAGGTTCTGCTGAGGTCCAAATTGGCATTTTGTCAGCTCGCATAACTGAGCTAACAGATCACATGAAAGCTAATCCTAAAGATAATCACTCACGTCGTGGCCTACTCCAGATGGTTGGTAAGCGCAAAAAACTGCTAGCTTACCTACGAAACACAGACGTCGATACCTACCAGAAGATCACATCTGATCTAAAAATTCGAATCACTTCAAGTAACTAAGAGATACGGTCATTATGCACCATACTCTTGGTGCACAGCGATTGTCGCTCTTGAGACACAGAGCGATTGCACATTCTATTTATAACTTAGTAGCAGTCGTATGTTGGGCAATTGTGCCCAACATACGAACTACTTTGCTTAACTAACCGTCATTGTGATGGAGCACAGATATCCTCCCAAAAAGTATAAAAGGAATAAGGATGTTTGAACCCTATTACAATGGCACGAAAGGAGACCTATATGGGTCAAACTATTAACCCTTTCGGCAAAGACATTATCTCTGTAGAAGCAGAGTTTTGTGGCCGAAAACTAACTTTAGAGACTGGTCGTCTGGCTTTTCAGGCTGGCGGCGCAGTTCTAGCAACTTATGGTGACACGGTTGTACATGCAACTGCTGTTGCGCACGAGCATCACACTCCGCACATGGATTATTTTCCTCTGTCTATCGAATATGAAGAGAAAATGTATGCTGCTGGTAAAATTTCCGGCTCACGCTTTGTTAAGCGCGAGGGTCGCCCATCAGATAACGCGATTCTAACCGGTCGTTTAATCGATCGCCCGATTCGTCCTTTGTTCCCTAAGGGTTACCACAACGAAGTTCAGGTGATTATAACTGTATTGTCCTTCGACCCAGAGCTCAAACCAGACACAATTGGTATGATTGCTGCTTCTGCAGCTATTTCGCTGACTGGCGCGCCGTTTGACGGCCCTATCGGTGGTGTTCGTATCGGTCACGTTGGTGGTAAGCTTGTACCTTTCCCAACTACAACCGAACTTAAAGACAGCAAACTAGATCTAATAGTTGCCGGAACCAAAGATGCCATCATGATGGTAGAAGCTGGCGCTAACGAAATTGACGAAGACACAATGGTCAAAGCCCTAGAATTAGCACACAAATCTATCCAGCCAGTAGTCAAACTGCAGGAAGAGCTGGTTAAAAAAGTTGGAGTTACTCCATTCGAATACGAATTACAGAACCCAGATGAGTCAATCCAGAAGGTTGTTGATGAATTCCTAAAGGGTAAGACTGGCGAAGGCCTCCGTGGAGACAACCAGCACGAGCGCATGGAAAAAGTTCACGAGCTTAAGAAAGCTTTGCTAGAAGATCTTAAGAAAAAACTTGGCGATGAGGAAGACCTTGAGCCATATAAAGAGGCTTTCGAATACGCAATGAAGCAAGAGGTTCGTCGTTCAATTATTGAAGACGGGATTCGACCAGATAACCGTAAAACAGATGAAATTAGACCACTAAGTTCAGAAGTTAGCGTTTTGCCAAGGACCCATGGTTCGGCATTGTTTACTCGTGGCTCGACTCAAGCGCTAAACGTTACAACTTTGGCTCCGCTAAGCTACGCCCAAGTAGTTGACACCATGGAAGAAGACGTCGAAACCTTCTACTTCCATCACTACAACATGCCAGGATCGTCTGTTGGCGAGATCCGCAGAATTGGTTCACCAGGTCGCCGAGAAATCGGCCACGGACACCTAGCTCAACGCGCTATCCAGCCGATGCTTCCTAGCCAAGAAGACTTTCCATACACAATTCGAACAGTTTCTGAGCTACTCAGCTCAAACGGATCAACCTCAATGGCCTCTGTTTGCTCGAGCTGTATGAGCTTGATGGATGCCGGTGTACCACTAAAGCGACCAGTTTCTGGAATCGCAATGGGACTGATCACAAACGGTGACAACCCTATCATTTTGTCTGACATTCAAGGCACAGAAGACTTTGCTGGAGACATGGACTTTAAGGTTGCGGGTACTTCAGAAGGAATTACAGCCTTACAAATGGATATTAAGGTTAAGGGAATCAGCACAGACATCATGGCTAAGGCTTTAGCTCAGGCTAAAACTGGTCGTGCGCACATCTTAAAACACATGCTCGAGACAATTCCTGAGCCTAAAAAGGAAATGTCTAAGTTTGCTCCACAGATTGCTAAGATCATGATCAACCCAGAGAAAATTCGAGACGTAATTGGAAAGGGTGGTGAAACCATCAACAAGATTATTGCCGAAACTGGCGCAGAAATTGATATTCGTGACGAAGGTTTGGTACTAATTAGCTCGCCGGACAAAGATTCAATCGATAAAGCTATCGAATGGGTTAAGAATTTAACGACTGACCCAGAACCAGGCACAATTTACGAAGCAACAGTAGTCAAAATCATGGACTTCGGTGCTTTTGTACGAATCCCAACTGGCCAAGAAGGTCTTGTACACGTGTCAGAAATGGCCGAAGATCGAGTAGAAAACGTTACCGACGTAGTTAACGAAGGCGATGCTGTTACTGTTAAGCTTGTTGCTATCGATGGCCAAGGACGACTAAACTTCTCTATGAAAGAAGCCGCCCGAGACGCTAGCAAATAACGGAGAAAGTATGAGCAAACAAGCTCAACTTGATCAGCTAAAGCAGAAAATTCTGGATGACAAGGTTTGTCCAGAGTTAGCTGCTTCTGCGACCCAATTGGTTATGGGTGAAGGTAATCCCGATGCCGACATTGTCTTTATTGGTGAAGCTCCAGGCAAGCAAGAGGACGAACAAGGTTTGCCATTCGTTGGAGCCTCCGGAAAATTCCTAAACGAGATGCTTGAATCCATCGGTTTGGAGCGCAAAGACGTCTATATCACCAATATTGTTAAGTATCGACCGCCAAATAACCGCGATCCGCTACCTCAAGAAAAAACCGACTTCCTATTGTATTTACAGCAACAACTTGCTATAATAGATCCTAAGTTAATAATTACTCTTGGTCGCCATTCGATGAACATGTTCTTGCCTAATATTAGTATCAGCCAAGCACATGGGCAGCCGAAGCGAAAAAACGGGATTGTCTACTTGCCGCTTTATCATCCTGCAGCAGCGCTGTATAACGGATCGATGCGTCAGGTTTTACTAGAGGATTTCGCAAAAGTACCCCAGATTCTTTCTAAGATAAATTAGAATAATCTAAATTAATTTGATTCAAAACATTAATAATTTCCCGAAAGGAAAACACTAAAAAATGAATAACAATAAGCCACCACAGGGTGGCAATAAGCCGCCAAGAAATGGCGGAAACCCTAACTTTAACAAGGGTAGAAACAACAATAACAATCGACCACAAGCCGGTAACGGCAATGGTCCAAAATCTGTGCCTCGCGCAGCAGCTAAAGCCTCTCGCGGACAAGCAATTCGCGCTAGCCGTAACATGGCTGACGACGCTCATCGCGTTGCTGGGCAGTACTACGACTCATCTACAGTCACAGCCACACCTCGTCGTGCTAATAAGTTAGACGACTCACCTCACCTAAGAATCATCGGTCTTGGTGGTATGGACGACATTGGCGCCAAGAACATGATCTTAGTTGAATACGAAGACGAAGCAGTCGTAATCGACTGTGGTAACAGCCTAGGTGTCGATTTACCTGGTATTAACTTCGGTATTGCCGACATTACTTACCTCAAGAAAATTAAGCATAAGGTTAAGGCCTACGCCATTACTCATGGTCACTTGGACCACATTGGCGGCTTGCCGTACATTTTGCCAGAAGTTCCTGCACCAGTTTATGGTTCAAACTTTACGATTGGTATGGTTGAACAAATTTGTAGCAACTCAGACTATCAAGTTGATGGTTTTGAGCTACAAACTGTGACTATGAACCAAGATAATCACGAAAGATTAAAAATCGGTAAACACTTTGTGATTGAGCTAGTTCGAGTGACTCACTCGATTCCGGACTCAACCGCAGTTGTACTTGATACTCCTGTTGGACGTGTCATAAACACAGGCGACTACCGAATTGACCCAGAACCACTCGACCACTTACAAACTGACTTGCCTAGGTTTAAGGAACTAGCCAAAGAAGGTGTTTTAGTTTTGCTGCAAGAAAGCACAAATGGTGAAAGACCAGGCCGAACTCCTTCAGAAAGTACGCTTGAACCAACTTTCCACGAGATCATAAAGAATGCCCCAGGTAGAATTTTTATTTCTCAGTTCTCGACAACTATCAACCGTATCCAAATGGTTGTAAATGCTGCCGCCAAAGATGGTCGCAAGATTGCGCTCGATGGACGGAGCATGATGTCAACACTAGAAACAGCTGTTAAACGCGGTATGATCAAGATTCCTAAAGGCACTTTTGTGCCCATGAGCAATATCAATGCTTTGAAGGATCAAGACGTTGTCGTGATCTGCACTGGTTCACAGGGTGAGCCAAACGCTGCGCTAACACGCATGGCCAATGGCGACCACAAACACGTAAAGATGAAAGAGCAAGATACAGTTGTCTTTAGCTCAACTCCTATCCCTGGCACTGGAAACGATGTCAAAATCGGTCGTCTAGTCGACAACTTACTTAAGAAAAATGTTCACGTTTTTCAGCACATTACCAAAGAACTAGATCACCACGGTCCATTACACGTTTCTGGACACGGTGGCTTGGACGAATATGGTGAATTTATGGAGATGATTAAGCCTAAATTCTTAGTTCCAATTTATGGTGACTATAAGTCTAAGCGCCGAATCATCGAAGAAGGTA
>JBGTET010000009.1:0-3834 GCA_041747695.1 Saccharimonadales bacterium (SeqCode) | reverse complement strand
ATTGCCGATTATAAAAAACACCAACAAGACCAGCTGTCCGATAAAGTTAATGGCTGGATAGAAAAAGTTAAAAAATCTGGCGAGCCAATGGAGTTGCGGCCAATGAATGCTGCCGATAGACGCGTAGTCCACAAAACCGTTGCTGACGCACCAGGTGTTGAAAGTGCCTCAGAAGGCGAAGGGCGTGACCGCTTTACCGTTATAAAACCGATTCCAAAGGCCAGCGACGACGAAGCCTAGTCTCGGTTTAAGACATTTATATACTGCTCGTGGATTATCTTGGCCATTTTGGCCCAAGAATATAGTTTGATTCTTTTGCGTGCCTTTTTAACCAAAGTTCGGCGAAGTTTTTCGTCGGTTAAGACTTCGTGAATTGATTTTGTCATTTCATCAACGTCTTCTGGGTCAAAATAATGGACTGAATCGCCATAAATTTCTGGCAGGACAGTTGCATCAGAGCTTACAACTGGTAGGTCGAACTGCATGGCCTCTAGCGCCGGCATGCCGAAGCCTTCACTCAAAGATGGGAACACATAGGCCTTTGCGTGTTTGTAAAGCCACGCAAGCTCTTCGTCGCTAATAAAGCCGGTAAAGTGAACCTGCTCGTAGTTGTTGTCTGAAACTTCTTTTTGCAATCGTTCAACATTTTCATCGACTTTACCGACTATAAATAAATGCAGGTCAGGATGATCTTTGAGTAACTGTTGGTGCGACTGGATCAGGCGAGGAATGTTTTTATATGGAAAAGTATTGCCGGTATACATGATGAATTCTTTGCCCTCGGCTGATTGATAGGTTATTTCTTTCTTTTTCATGGTACCTGCAGATGGATGAGCAATAACAATTTTTTCTGCCGGAATATTGGCATAGCTCATAATTTCGTCCTTAGTAAATTCGGCATCGGTGAAAGTAATCTCGCTGGTTCTGGCGACCCTCTTCAGTAGGAACTTAAAAATCTCTTGCTTTAGCGGATAGATGACTTTACCTTCCGACTCGTTGCGAAACTTAACCAATGTCATATCGTGAATTGTCGTGACCTTCGGTCGTTTATAAAACAGAGGTTGCTGAGGCATAATAAAGTGCACAAGATCTGCATCGAGTCCGTTAAGAAATTTTAAGAGACCAAGCTGTTCGCCAAAAGTGTAATGATCCCACGGGACAATATGCAGTAGAAAATTTGGAGCTGTTGGCTGCCACTTGCCGACATCTTTATCGTGAATGATCACGTGATAGGTGTTTTGGATGTCAATTTTTTGCAGCTCATCTAAGAGCTCACGAGTGTAGCGACCAGTTGTTTCGCGCAGGCGTCGAGCATCAATAGCGATTGTATATTTCTTAGTCATTTTTAAGCATCCCGTTAATTATATCCAAGTAATCTTTGCTGGCCTGTTCCCAGGTGAATTGTTTGTAATGCTTTAACCCAGCGTCAACAACAGTCTTGCGATACTTTTTGTCGTGGCGAAGTTTATGAACTGCTTTGGCGATTAGCTCTGGAGTTTCGGCGTAAATTGCCGCATCGCCACCGGCCTCAACTACAGACGAATTTTTGTAAGTTATGACTGGGCAAGAGTCCTGAAAAGCTTCAACAACCGGAATTCCAAAGCCTTCGTAGAGTGTTGGGTAAACCATGGCTACAGCGTTGCTCATCAGAACATGCTTGGCATAGTCGCTGATATATCCATGAATTATTATGTCGTCCTTGTATTTCGCTACCTTTAGTTTTTCGGCCAGGCGACGATCGTGGATGTCATCAAAGTCGCGTCCGGCTAGCACTAGCTTATATTTCTCTTTTGCGCGTAAAATTTCAAATGACTCGATTAAGGCAACTAAATCTCGGCGATAATCGATCCCCCCAACGTAAACGATATATGGCTCGTCTGGTGGCGAAAAAGAATCTTTTTCGGCCCTGTTATTTGGGGGCACGCCAGGGTAACTAACATCAACTTTATCTTCACTAACTCCAAGCTCTTCAACAAGAGTTTTCTTGGTGTGTTTAGAGATCGCCACAACCCGTGTAGATTTTCCATAACCCTGTAAATCTTTAACGTAATACTTTTTATCAAGCGCTCTCGAGATTCTGGCTAGTTGGCCTTTTGGCCCTCTTCCCAATCCGATCCGCCCGAAGTAATAACTAGAGTATATAAGTGGAATTAAATCGTAAACGATTGATAAAGTTTTGGCATTATATTTCGTCGGCATGCCGTCGTTAATGTAGGTTTGCAAAAACAAATCTACTTCATTGACGCGCGGTAAGCCATCGGCTTGGAAAGAACGAGGAAAGAAATTGCCTTTGAACTTCTTAAATAACTTTGTCGGCAGCTTGCTTGTCAGTGATCTGTTTGCGGTAATAATTTCGCAATATTTAAGGGCCGAACTATCGATTCCGCCCAAATTGTCTGGGTTATAAATATAGACAATTATTGTGTATTTCTTGGCAAGTTCTGGAATTAATAACGACAAAAGGTTGTGCAAATACTGACCTATGCCTCTAAAGCGACTAAATCCATCTAGACATCGTAGGTCGATGGCAATCACCGGCTTAGAATGTGGCTCGCTTTCGGGTTTAGCTCCCTTAAACTTGTCGCGGATACTCCTAAGCCGCAGATAATTTGGCGGGATACCGCCATATAGTTTGTCGAGAATTTCACCGGCGCTGGCTGTAGCGTTGGCTTGGATCTCTTTGCGCTCTCGCCACTTTTTGGCAAGACCTTTAGTTGAGGCCCAATCACCTTTTATGGCATAGCCAAGTTCGCCCCTAAAAATAGAACTCGCAAAAAAGAAAAGTCTTGTTAGTAAAAACCTAAAGCCAATTTTCCAAAACAATTCGTCTGGCACGTTCTTAACTAATAACCACGGCAGGTTCTTAAATGACTGATAAGTTGAAAAACCTTTTAATTTCCGGCTGGTGCCGCCAATGTGGTGATATATTTTGGCTTTGGGCGCATAAACAGCTTTCCAGTTGCGAAGTTGGGCCCTAAAGCTTAAGTCGACATCTTCGAAGTAAGCAAAAAAGTCTTCGTCAAATAAGCCGATATCCTTAAACATGGCTACTCTGTACAGCGAGGCACCGCCGGTGCCACCAAATACGTTGGTCAGGCTGTCGTAGGCGTCAACATCAGTTGAGCCGCGCCCACGCGGGTAAGGTAAGCCCCAAGTTGAGTAAAAATCACCAGTGCTGTCGAGCTTTTTGCCGTTGTATGTCAGAAGCTTGCATGTTGCTATGCCAATTCTGTCATCGGCTTCTGCTGTTTTGAGTAAAATTTCTAAGGCACCTGGTGCTGGCTTAGCGTCGTTATTGTGTAGCATGACGTACTCGAAGCCGTCGCCAATTGCTCGTTCGATTCCTCTGTTAACTCCACCGGCAAAGCCATAGTTTTTATCGAGGTAAATTCCAATCGCCTGACTGTTCTCGATAATCTCTTTCGAGTTATCTAATGAGCCGTTATCTACCACAAAAACTGTGTGCTCTATTGTCTGATTTTTTAGTCCTTCTAGACACTGATCCAAGAAATCTTGGCCATTCCAGTTAGGCACAACGACAGCAATACGTTTTTTCATGTTCATGATTACTTTATACTATGTATCAATTATGACGTATTCGACGTAAAATAACACAGCCCATATGAAGCTAAGTAATACCTTCTCGGAATATAATCGTTCACTGCTGCGCGAACTAGTGGTCAGTGAATTCAAACTGCGATACCAAGGCAGTGTTTTTGGCTATTTGTGGTCAATTATGAAGCCATTGGCGATGTTTACGGTTTTGTATGTTGTGTTTTCAAAACTAATTCGTTTCGGTGACGAAATTCCTTACTATTCTGTCTATTTGTTGCT
>JBGTET010000008.1:0-5706 GCA_041747695.1 Saccharimonadales bacterium (SeqCode) | reverse complement strand
AAAAACTTGATCAAAAAGTCAGGCGCGAAATTGATTGTTATTGCCGCTAATGGTTTGATGCAAAGCACCTCTACGGTCACATTAGAATTCACGCAAGATTCGAACTTCTTTTACCTGACAGGAGTCAAAGATCCGAATATGATTTTGGTAATTGCAGAGGGCGAAGAGTTTTTAATTGCAGGCATCCAGACAGAAGTCGGCAAAGTCTTTGATGGTGATGTCGATCAAGACGAAGTAGAGAAAATCAGCGGTGTCAAGCAACTGCTAGACAACGAACAGGGTTGGAAGAAACTCGAGGAGTTGATCCATAAACATAAAAACGTACACACAATTAAACCTCCGGATGCTTTTATCCCAATATATTCTATGTACACCAATCCTGCACGGGCAGATATGGTCAAAAAACTGAAGAAATTTGGAGCCAGAGTTGAGGATATTTACCCAATTATGTCCGAGATGCGTGCTATCAAACAACCTCCAGAGCTTAAAGCGCTACAACAAGCAATCGATGCAACAGGGCGAACCTTTGAAGTTTTACAAAAAAATATGCCTGACTATAAGTTTGAGTATGAAATCACAGCGGACGTCATGGCGGTATTTTATAAATTGACCCAAGAAAAGCCGGCTTACGAATCGGTCGTTGCGAGTGGCGTAAACGCCTGCACAATTCATCATATGAAAAATTCGAGTGCGATCGATAGGGCGAAGCCTTTACTTTTGGACATTGGAGCGCAAGTTGATCACTACAGTGCAGACATAAGCCGAACACTATTGCCAGAGGGAAACAAGCGAATCGAAGAAGTCTTTAGTGCAGTATCGGATCTTCACGGGCAAGCACTAACCATGATCAAGCCCGGAGTTAAGTTTATAGAGTACGAGCGGGCGATGGTTAAGTACTACGCCGAAAAGCTACAGCAGCTAGGACTCATTACGAACGCGCTAGAAAAACATGTACGTAAGTTTGTGCCTCATGCCACGTCGCACTTTTTAGGTCTCGATACCCATGACACAGGCGACTATTACAAAGAATTCAAAGCAGGGATGGTCATTACCGTCGAGCCAGGCTTTTACATTACCGACGAAGAAATCGGCATCAGAATCGAAGACGATGTTTTAATAACCGAAACTGGTACCAAAGTTCTTTCTAAGGCAATTCCCCAGAAAATGAAGTTAAGCTAGAGATGATACAATACATTTATGCTTAGAAACCTAATAATCAGAATTGCCGTTCGTTGGGCGGCAAACAGCTTCGGCTTGTGGCTAGCAGGTCGAATATTTGCGGGAATAAATTATGGAGATGACTGGCGAGTAATTGTCGTAGCTGGACTGGTTTTGTCTCTGTTAAATGCATTCATCAAACCAATATTAATCATCTTCTCATTACCAGCCATTGTTCTATCGCTTGGGTTATTCTTAATCATGATCAACGGCTTTACCGTTTGGCTAATGAGTAAGTTAGTCGATCAGTTTGCCATAGATGGCTTTGGCCCAGCGGTATTAGCAGGTATAATTATTGGGCTAGTTAACTATGCAGTGACAACACTGCTAGAAGACGGAAGGATTCTTAAAGACGATGATCTTTAATGTCATAACAATTATTTCGATGGTCTTGATGACGTTATTTATTTTGATACAAAATCGAGGAGCGAGCTTGGGTGCTGGCTTTGGTGGCTCGAGTGAAATTTACACTACTCGTCGTGGTGTCGATAAATCTATCCATCAAATTACAATAATTTTGGCTGTTGTCTTTGTAGCCTCAATTATTTTCGGCCTCTTACTCGCATAACTATCTATGGTTAGCCGATACACCAAACTACGTGTTAAACGACGTGTTCGCCACCAGCAAATGGCGATCGAACAAGTTAGTACCGATGCTAATAAGCAGTTTGAGCATCATGTTGTCCGCCGTTGGCGAAATCTTGTGGGCGTAAAAAGGTTTGTCGCTGGGTGGTTGCTTCTGATGGCCATTCTTGCAGGGGGTGTTTATCTACAGAACGAGAACTTGAGCGCTAATTATCAATCGGACCAACCTGTGGCTGGCGGAACTTACCGCGAAGGAATTGTCGGCGAGTTTACTAATATTAATCCGATTTATGCCAGCACAAACAGCGATCGTTCGGCGTCCAAACTAATATTCAGCAATTTATTCAAATACGATCAAAATGGAGAAGTAGTTGAGGATTTGGCGTCAGACTGGAAGGTAAATAAGAACGGGACTGTCTATACTGTAGAGCTACGCCAAGACGCACGTTGGCATGACGGCAAGCCATTAACTGCAGAAGATGTAGTATTCACATACAATAGAATTCAGAATCCAGATGTAAGATCAGTATTGAACGCTAGCTGGCAGGGCATAAAAGTTCAAATCAAAGATAAATATACAGTTACCTTCACCTTGCCCAACTCATTCGCGCCCTTTTTACATTCATTGACTAAGGGCGGAATATTGCCCAAGCACGTTCTTGGTTCTGTTAACCCCGAGCAAATGAGGAGTAACCAGTTTAATACGGTCGAGCCGATCGGCAGCGGCCCATTTTCATATTCCGAACTTGCCAGTAATGAAGGTAGAAATGAGCTTAGACTCAAAAAGAACAGCGATTATTATTTGGGTGAGCCGAATATCAGTCAGTTCTATTTAATAAGTTATGAGGATCAAGAATCATTGATATCCGACTTTAACGGAGGAAAATTAGCAGCTGTTGGTGGTCTGAAGGCAGTTGACTATACAGCAATTAGTAAAGATCGCAATCATGTTTGGCACGATGTGTCGTTAACAAATGGTGTGTTCTTGTTTCTTAAAAATAGTGACAAGAAATTAGCAGATGCCGAAATGCGATCTGCTTTAACTCAGGCCACAGACGTCGCAAGTATACTTAAAGCCTTGAACGGTCGCTTCGTATCGGTTGACTCAGCTTTGCTGAAAGGCCAGATTGGCTATGATCCAAAATTTGTCCAGCGCGGACACAACCCCGACAGAGCATCTGTAATTTTGAACAAACTTGGCTGGAAAAAAGCTAAAGATGGCTGGCGCTACAAGGGCGACGACAAGTTAACGTTGGTGCTGACGACCCAAAATAGTGACTACTATCCACGAGTTGCCGAAGAAATAAAGTCTCAGTGGGCAAAAGTCGGTATTAACCTGGAAGTTCAGCTTGTCGACGAGGGTTCTGTGCAAAGTAATCACATAATCCCACATAACTATCAGATATTTTTGTCCGGCATAGAAATTGGGCACGACCCTGATGTTTACGTTTTTTGGCATTCTTCACAAGCGCAGGTAGGCGGCTACAACCTTGCAGAATACAAATCTGCCGTTGCTGATAGCTCGCTAGAGAATGGTCGCACACGTAGCGACGAGACACTTCGTGACGCCAAGTATCAGCCGTTTGTCCAAGCTTGGGCGCAAGATGCTCCAGCTATTGGAATTTATCAGCCATCTTATGTCTATGTGCAGCAAGCCAGAGCAGCTGGCTTCGAATCAAGCTCAATTACGGCATCAGAAGAGCGATACAACGACGTCAGCAACTGGTTTATTAATACCGAAGTTAAAGATATACCGTATTAGTTCAAATACACCGAAGTTATTAGACATTCAACTTTTATCTCGAGGCCAACACTGGTATGATTTAGCTTAGCCTAAGCAAAAAAGGGGTCCTATTATTCTATGAGTCAAAAAGTCGCTCAGTACTTGCAACAACACATCGTTGGCGAGGTCACTACATCCGCTGATGCCCTAAAATATTTCTCGACCGACGGCAGCATTTTTGAAATTAGACCTAAATTTGTTGTCTATCCACGAAATACATCAGATGTACGTAAAGTAGCCAGATTTGCTTGGCAGTTGGCAGAGCGTGGGCGAGTTATCCCAATTACAGCCCGTGGCAAGGGCACCGATCAGGCTGGAGCGGCGCTTGGGAACGGTATTATGATGGTCTTTCCAGCGCACATGAATAAAATTCTCGAGCTCGACCGCGAATCCGTTACGACTCAACCAGGAATTATTTATGCAAAGCTTGAGCAAACGCTACATACTCATGGGCGTTTTTTGCCCCCATACCCGTCATCGTCCGAGTTCAGTACTCTTGGGGGTGCGATTGCCAACAATGCTGCCGGTGAAAAATCGGTCAAATATGGTGCCACGCGAGAATACGTAAAAAATTTGAATGTAGTCTTAGCCAACGGCGAGCTTATTGCCACGAAAAGACTTAACAAGCGGGAACTCAGCAAGAAGAAAGGTTTAACCAACTTCGAGGGCGAGGTCTATCGGTCGCTAGATGCTTTGATTACTGACAACTGGGAACTTATAAATGACCACAAAATTGATGTAACTAAGAATTCTGCCGGCTATGACCTGTCGCAAGTTAAGAAAAAAGATGGTAGCTTTGACCTAACGCCTCTGATCGTCGGTTCACAGGGTACGCTGGGCATAGTCACGCAGGCAACTATCAAGACAGAAGCGTTTAATCCCCGCACTACTCTAATCGCCGCTTATTTTGACGATCTAGGCAAAGCTGATGAGGCTGTCGGCAAAATTTTGCAGCTCAAGCCAAGCGCCTGCGAGTTTATTGACGAACATTTACTCAAATTTTTAGATAAAAATAATCCCCAGCAGTTGGCTGGTCTGATTAACAAGCCCTTTCCAAAGATAATTGTTTTGGTAGAATTTGATGATCTAACAGAACGAACTCAAAACCGAAATGCTAAAAAATGTCGCAAGATTCTACAGGATATTGCATTCGAATTTAGTATGACAACAGACGAGCACGAAAAAGAAAACTTATGGAAGATACGCCACTCGGCTGCAGCAGTAATCTGGCACGCTCAAGGCAAGGCCAAAGCTTTGCCAATCATAGAAGACGGGGTCGTTCCACAAGCAAAATTCACAGAATTTGTTAACAATGTCTACGAGATTTTTGCCAAATATCATCTGGACGTAGCTCTGTGGGGTCATGCTGGCGACGCCAATATTCATATGCAGCCCTTCTTAGACTTAGCAAATCCAACCGACAGACAAAAAATCTTCGCTGTGGCCAACGAATATTACAATATGGTTATAGAGATGGGCGGCAGCACTAGCGGTGAGCACAACGATGGACGCATGCGCGGGCCGTATCTACCAAAGCTTTACGGACCAGAGTTATATGAAGTCTTCACCAAAGTTAAGCAAATTTTTGATCCTCATAATATGCTCAATCCTGGGGTTAAGATAGATGTTGATCAGAAGACTTTACCGGGCATTATGCGTCGAGAATACTCAATGGAGCATCTGTACGACAATATGCCTCGGACATAGCTCATCTAGAATTGATAGTTATAACAGATTAGCCTACAATATTCCTTTGTAGATGTTTGGCCACGGGCGAGTGGCGGAATCGGTATACGCAGCGGACTTAAAATCCGTGCCTTTGGCATGAGGGTTCGAGCCCCTCCTCGCCCACCAAGACTTATCAGATTTGCATAATCTCTCATAAAACGTTATAATATTTTTGTACAGATCGTACATTCCGACTACAGAAGAGAGGCACTTCGGTGGACCTTATCACGTGGATGGCGGTGGCATTTGGTTGGCTGCTGATCATCCTGCTCTTCCTCGACTTGTCGAGCCTGAACGTTTTTGGCAACGACATCGTCGTGGCCAGGGACGCGAGCGACAGGGAAGACAAGGTTGAGGAGCTCAGGAAGGTGGGCTACAAGCCCTGCTGGAGG
>JBGTET010000007.1:0-3533 GCA_041747695.1 Saccharimonadales bacterium (SeqCode) | reverse complement strand
GAACCCCCGGCCTTCGGTTTTGGAGACCGACGCTCTAGCCAACTGAGCTACACCCCTATGTGTAACGCCAGCTCTGCATTATAAATCATCTTGATCAATAAAGTTATCCCCAGATGTGCCGTTTGGCTTGTACCACCTACTTATACCTCTTATACTTATCGAGAGAATAACAAAAATTGTTAATGTTAGAGGTGGGATTATGACGAGACCAATTATGCTGGGCAATGGCTCTATGTTGGTTGGTTTGGACAAAAGTGGCATGGTTCATGACTTCTATTACCCGTTTGTTGGGCTAGAAGATCATATTACCGAACGCTTAATGCACCACAAGATCGGCATTTGGGTTGATAGTCAGTTTTCTTGGCTAGACGATGGTGCATGGCAAATTAGCTTAGATTACGAAGAAGACGCCATGGTTTCGACAATCAAGGCAGTGAATAGCAATTTACAAATCGCTTTAGAGTTCCACGATTTCGTAGATTCTAAATACAACACCTTTTGCCGCAACATACATGTGGTCAACAATTCTGATCAACAACGGAGTGTTAGAGTGTTCTTCCATCAGGGATTCCAGATTTCTAATTCTAACCCTGGTGACACGGCATTATACGAACCTAAAGGTAATTACATTCTCGACTACAAGGGCCGCCGTAGCTTTATAATTTATGCGCAAACTACCGAAGGCGTGCCGTTTGATCAATACAGCGTTGGGTTGCAGGGTAAAGAAGGTACTTACAAGGATGCCGAAGACGGCGAACTGTCTGGCAACCCGGTAGAACTGGGTGTGGTCGATTCAACTATTAGAGTAAAGCTTGAATTGCCAGCAGTTTCTTCGAAGCGAATCCACTATTGGATTGTTGCTGCTGATTCCCACCATGATGCACTCAAGATCCATAAAGTCTTTTTGAGCGATGGATTCACGCAGCGATATCAAGAAACACAAGCTCACTGGCAAAAGTGGCTAGAAACTGGCAAGTCTGACCTAAAGAACATACCCGCCAAGAACTTAGTCGAGTTTAAGAAGTCTTTGTTCATTATTAAGTCACACATAGACCGCCGTGGTTCAATTTTGGCATCAGGAGATAGCGAAACGCCTAGATCTGTCCGCGACAACTACGCGTACTGCCGACCACGAGATGCCTGCTTTGCCCTGTGGCCACTCATCCGAATGGGTTACGAAGACGAACCGAGAGCCTTTTTCGAGTTCGCGCGAGACGTTTTGACTGAAGAAGGTGCTTTGATGCACAAATTCCTGCCAGATCGCGCAGTTGGTAGCACTTGGCACCCGTTAGTCCATAACGGCAGCCCTGAGCTAGCTATCCAAGAAGATGAAACAGCACTTACTTTGTTCATGTTGCACGAATACCTGCAAACTAGCGCTGACGAAGATTTTGTCGGCAAAATGTACGACACTCTAATCCAGCCGACAGCTAACTTTCTAGAAAATTACACCGACAAAAAGACTAAACTGCCGCATGCATCTTATGATTTATGGGAAGAAAAGTTTTTGACTTCTACCTACACAACCGCGGTTACTTACGCAGGACTAATGTCGGCCTCTAAGATGGCGGAACAGTTCGGTTACGCCGACGATGCTATACGCTGGCAAACAGTCGCCCAAGACATTCAAGAAGAAGCTAGAAAAGCTTTTTTTAGCTCCAACAAACAGTTCTTCATTAAAGGTTACTTGTTAGACGGAAATGGAAACAAAGACATAGACGACACAATTGATGTATCTTCGCTCTACGGCGCAGTTATGTTTGGCTTGTTTGATATAGCCTCAGAAGAAGTTAAGAAGTCATTTGCTACTCTAGAAGAACAATTGTTGAACCAGTCCCCTTCTGGTGGACTCCCCCGCTACGAATACGACCAAAATTGTGCACCAGATAATGACAAATACAAGGGCAATCCGTGGTTTGTTGCGACTTTGTGGCTGGCGCAGCTGTACAACGAAATTGGACAACCAGCCAAGGCCCAACCGCTGATCGACTGGGCGCAAACTCATATGATGAAAAGTGGTGTTTTAAGTGAACAAATCGACCCAACTTCTGGTGATTTTAGATCTGTTGCACCGCTAATTTGGAGCCAAGCAGAATTCGCCAACGCACTAATGGATATTAATAACTAAATTTAAGAGAATCTATTCGTTTCGGCCGAGGTTTTTCTTGGTCTCTTCGTACCAAACGTGCTTCCGTGCAATAGGATCATACTTCTTCAAGCGAAGTTTATCAGGGGTATTGGTGCTGTTTTTACGAGTTACGTAAGTGCGGTGGCCAGTTTCTTCTGACACCATACCAACATACTTTCGCTTTGTGCTCTTGGCCATTGATTCGCTTCCTTTAAATAAGTTAATAGATCAATTTGAGTAGATTATAGCTTTTAATCTGTTATTTATCAAGTTCGTTCTGAAAGCAATGGAGCCCCGACTGGGATTTGAACCCAGGACCTCATCCTTACCATGGATGCACTCTACCACTGAGCTATCGGGGCCTAAAGCAGACTAATTTTACAGGTTAAACAAGCTTGTGCAAAGAAGTTAATCATAATACCTACCTTACCGTCATCACATAGGCTACACATGGCTCATTAAGTCGTACAACCTCCTCTTCGGACATGCCCAATAACTCTGGAGACGCCAGCTGATCAGTCACCTCCAGAAAACTATGACTTTCAACAGAAAAGCCTCGCATCTCAAAATAATGCTTGGCGTGTGCTTCATCTGTAAACAGATTCTTTAGGATGTCTATCCCGGTTGTTATTCTTAGTTTGTCGGTGTGACCCGCAGCTACATCGTCTTCCCTTTTCAGTGCTGCTCGTAGCGAAATATCCGGTGTAATCCAAACGCCACCAAATTGGCTAAGCAGTCCATAGATCATATCCGCAAGTCTGCCTTTTTCTGGGAAAGTTAGATACCTCATTAAGCCTTCATTAACGACTGTGATCGGTTGATCGAGCGAAAACACTGAAAGGGCAGCAGCTATATCAACTTCACTAGGTGCGTCTCCGGGCAATATTGTTAGGTTTGGTGGCACTTCTATTCCTGCAACATTAGTAATTGCATTTTTTATGCCAACTACGCCAGTTAGATCCATCTCTACGTAACGTATCTCCGGGTTGTCGGTCGCAAGACTCAACCCACGCGTTGCAACTCCAGAGGCTAGTTCAAGAATTTGGTTCGACCTATTTTCCGCCATAAGTCTGTCCACTAATTTATAGCGTGCTTCGATTTGTGGCGCGAGTTTATCGCGCGTTGCTTTAGTGACAATACTTGGCTCCCCCGCTGCTTGAGCACGCCTATCTAAGGCGTCAAAGATTTCCTTGGCATATGGAATATCCGTAAAGGTACGTAAATAAGCAACGCCCCACGCAGTAGGGGCTATACTTGTGTGCCTTGTTTCAATTCTATGTCTTGGAAATTCAGTCATGTATTTAAGCCTCGAAATCCAGTATTAGATCTGGATTATGCCTGTTCACAAAGTCGGCCAAGTACTCTAGGTGCATTTTTGGGCTCCAGAACGGTACTCGCACCCCAG
>JBGTET010000006.1:0-14552 GCA_041747695.1 Saccharimonadales bacterium (SeqCode) | reverse complement strand
TCGACAGTATCGAAAAACTTGGTTTGCCATCTGTTGTTAACAACTTTTCTAACTACCCGCGTGGGTTAGTGTTGGTTACCGGTCCAACTGGTTCTGGTAAATCGACAACACTGGCTGGTTTGGTCGACAAGATCAACCAAGAACGCGCAGAACACATAATTACCATTGAAGATCCAATCGAATTTACCCACAAATCTATTAAATCGGTGATTGTGCAACGAGAAGTTCACTATGACACCTACTCATTCTCTGCCGCCTTGCGCTCTAGCTTGCGTCAGGACCCTGACGTTGTGCTACTAGGAGAAATGCGCGACCTAGAAACTATTTCGGCAGCTATTACCATTGCCGAAACTGGTCACTTAGTCTTTGCTACACTGCACACAAACTCTGCATCACAATCCATCGATCGTATGATCGACGTTTTCCCTCCGCACCAGCAACCACAAATTCGCTCACAGTTAGCAAACATTTTGATGGCCATTTGTTCACAGCGACTAATCCCGTCAATCGGTGGAGGGCGAGTAGCTGCAGCCGAAATCTTGATCGCAACTCCTGCTGTTAGAAACATTATCCGTGAAGGTAAATCTCACCAGCTAGAGGCTGTCATCCAGACAGGTGCCGAACATGGCATGCAATCTATGGATAAGACATTGGTTCAGCTGATTCACAACGGCACGATTACTTACGACGAAGCCCGAAATTACGCTGTCGACATCGAAGAATTAGACAGGTTAATGAGGAGCTAGTTAATGTTTGTATACGAATACACAGCTCGCGAAAATTCTACTGGCAAGAAGGTCAGCGCGACGGTTAAGGCCGATTCTGAACAGTCTGCTTCTAAGTTAATTTCTAAAGAAGGCCTTTCGCCGATAGAAATAAAGGTCCAGGGTGGTGATAAAAGCGTAGTCGGTACGTTTAAAAATAGAATTAGCACCAAAGATCGAGTACTTTTTGCTCGTCAGTTATCAACGCTGGTCGGCGCCGGACTGCCATTGGTGCAGAGTTTAAGAACAGTTCAAGAACAAGCTGGCTCAAAGACTTTGCAAGCCATCGTTTCGCAGATTATTGCCGATGTCGAAGCCGGACAAGCCTTAAACAAAGCTTTAAGTCATCACCCGAAGGTCTTTAATCAGGTGTTTGTCAGTCTTGTGGCCGCTGGTGAATCTTCTGGTACCCTCGATAACGCGCTTGAAAGGCTATCGGATCAGCTAGAAAAAGATGCCGAAGTCGCCGGAAAAGTTAAGGGTGCTATGATTTACCCAGCGATCGTGCTTTTTGTTATATTTGGAGTAATTATATTCATGTTGACTACCGTTTTGCCGCAAGTCGAACTTTTGTACAAAGATCTAGATCAACAACTTCCATTCTTGACTAATGCGATGTTATTCTTTTCTAGAGCTTTAATTAACTACTGGTATGTCTTCATTGCCGTAATCGCCGGCGGCGGCTATTTTTTGGCCAGGTATTTTCGAACCGAAGGTGGGCGTGAGGTAATAGATAGGCTAAAAATGAGCGTGCCTTTATTCGGGCAGATATTTATGAAGATGTATATGACAAGATTTACACGAACTGGCGGTACGCTAATGCAAACTGGCGTGCCAATGCTTGAAATGATGCGAATCACTGGTGACTCGGTCAATAATGTTCACATAAAACGATCAACAGACAAAGCTGCTGACAAAGTCAAAACCGGCAAGGCATTATCCGATGCCCTGTCTGGTGACTTAAACTTTCTGCCGCTAGTACCACAAATGATCAGAATTGGTGAACAGTCTGGAAGCCTAGACGCGATGATGATAAAAACTGCAATATATTACGAAGGCGAATTGGATAGGGAGATCAAGGGTTTGACCACAACCATAGAGCCAATCCTAATGGTCTTTTTAGCGGTTTTTGCAGGTCTGATGGTTGGCGCGATACTTATGCCGGTCTATGGCTTAGTTGGCGAGTCACTGGCACTTTAGTCAAAGTGCTTGCGCTTACCACAATTTGTGATAGCATTTATCTATAAGCATTAACATAAAAATCACCTGAAGGAGGGTGAACACAATGCGAGAGAGACTTATGAAAAAGAACGAACAAACAGGATTTACAATTATCGAAGTTGTATTGGTACTAGCAATCGCTGGTCTAATCTTCTTGATTGTCTTCCTAGCGCTGCCTCAGTTACAGCGTTCACGACGAGACACACAACGAAGGACAGATGCAGGTAGATTCTTGGCTGCGGCGGAAAATTGGTCATCAAATAACAACGGAACCTACCCAACGCCACTTGAGTTTAATACTGTCGTAAGCGACTACATTATAGGAACAGGCGGTTCCTTTGCCGATCCGTCAAGTGGGAACAATTACACTAACAGCAACCCTGCTAGCCCAGTATCTGGACAAATGCGCTACGCAAGAGCACTGGTCTGTAGTGGCTCAAACGCTATTGCAAGCGCCGGGAATAACCGAAACGTCGCAGTAGTAGTCTTTCAGGAATCTGGCGGAACATACTGCCAAGACAACCAATAGATCCTAGATCTAAATTAAAAAAAGCCCAGCAATCCAGCTGGGTTTTTTAATTCAGGATTTTATCTGCTAACATTAGCGCAATGATATATATTGTTTTGGTAGTTGTTGGATTAGTCATGGGTAGTTTCGTCAATGCTCTGATTTGGCGCATACACGAACAAGAATCCTCCGCCAAGAAACGTAAAGATTCCAAGCTCAGCGTGACAAAAGGTCGTTCGATGTGCCCAAATTGTAAGCACGAACTTACTACAAAGGATTTAGTACCTGTGATTAGCTGGCTCAGTCTTCGCGGTAAATGCCGATACTGTAAAAAGCCAATTTCTGCACAATACCCACTCGTCGAAATGGCGACAGCAACCCTGTTTGTTCACAGTTATTATAGCAATCAACAGTTTTTTGATGCCCCAAACTACCCAGATGAACTGTTTATTATTTGGTTGGCGATACTAGTCGGACTAACTGCGCTGTTTATCTACGATCTGCGCTGGATGTTTTTGCCCGATCGCATAGTCTTTCCACTGACTGGTCTGGCATCAGTGCCAGTTGTCTACGAATTCTTGTTCTATGGTTTAGAATTTGAAGTCATTTTGTCGGCAGCTCTGGGAGTTCTAGTGGTAGCCGGATTATTTTATGGTCTTTTTTACTTTTCTAAAGGGCGCTGGATTGGCGGTGGCGATGTAAAGTTCGGCATCGTCATGGGGCTCTTGCTGGGGCCGCTGCTAGGCTATTTAGCCCTAATGATCGCCTCCATACTGGGTTCGGTGCTAATTTTGTCGCTGATGGCTTTAAGAATCGTTGATCGCAAGCAACTCATACCTTTTGGCCCCTTCTTAATCATTGGCACTTACATTGCAGTGCTTTGCGGACAGGCCATGATCGACTGGTACAGCGATAAATTTCTGGCTGGCTTACTGTAATCACTATTTGTTATATCCTGCTTATGCTATAATTTTGACAGAGGTAACGGCTTTTTCCGTATGAAGCAAAAGCATTTGAAAAAACACAACAGAAACAGAGAGCAACGAGGCTTTACGTTAATTGAAGTAATGCTCTATTTGGCTATCGTTGGTTTGGTTATCATGATTGGCATGAACGCACTAGGCGGTAGGTCGGCGCAAGTTCAGTTTTCGGATTCGATGCGTGATTTACATGGCTACATCACCAGCCAGTACAGCGAATTTGTGTCTGGAATTCGGCCCTATGACACAGGTTGTAGCTATGCGCCAGTACCAGCTACGAGGCCAAGTGTTGGACCGTTAGTCACATCTGATGGGACATGCATATTGTTTGGTAGAGTCTTCATTTTCGAAGCCAGTAGCGACGGTCCAGGCAAAAATAGCGATCAAGTAGAAACATATAATCTTGTTGCCAGAAATATAACGGATGATACATTTGGCGACGACAATGACATAGCGGACACTTGCAACCTTAATCACTTGTTATGCCTCAATCCTCACGTGATAGATGACCTGTCACCTCAAGTTAAACAAATTTTGTGGGGAGTAGAGTTTATTGGTGGTAACGAAAGTAATCATGGACTATTTAATAACTCAGGCAACCCGGATCACCTACCGGTAAATAGTAAAATTGATAATGTTAGGGGCTTTGGTTGGCTAAAAGAGCCAGTTTCTAACAGAATAATTCCAATAGTTTTTGGATCGGCGCCAGGCACAGTTTTTGTCGCAAGTACACTGCAGGCGGATCAGTCAATTTATCGCTCGCATGCTAAAGCCAAAAATGAGGGAGCTACTCCAAGAGCTGCTCTTAACGCTGAGTTTAACAGTGCTTTTTGCTTTAGAGGACCGAATGATCAGGTCGCCATGCTAGTTTTTGGTGAGGGCGAATCGCAAGAGGTTATCAACTTAACTTTCGAGGAATCGACACAGACTCATGACTGCTCTAATTTCTAAATTTAAGAACAACCAGCGCGGCGATACGCTCGTAGAAGTCTTATTGGCGACTGTTATTTTTAGTATTGTGATTAGCGCCTCTTTTGCGCTTGTTAACAGAAGCTCTAGGATTAATCAGGTGTCGTCAGAAAGGTCAGAAGCGGCGAGTTTAATGCAAACTCAGGCCGAAACACTTAGGCTGTACAGAGACTTGGGAGATGCAAATCCGGTCTGGGACTTAATCCAGACCGAAAAAGTCCAATCAACCTCACCAACGACTAATAATTGCTTTAATTTTCTTGATGGTGTCGATGCCTCACCTAGCCAGTCGGCATCTTTCTTTTTTGATGAAGACTCTAATCGGCAAGATTTTTCTCCAATTTTGGCAAACGGAAATTTTGACCGTTACTACATCTGGATTGAGGGCTATTCGTCTGGAGATACGGTTAACGACGACCTTGTAGATTTTTATGTACATGCATGTTGGCAGGGACCTGGTGGAACTGGTCCACAGCAGGCATCGCTAGTGTATAGGTTGACCTTATGAAAATGTTCAGCTCAAAAAACCAGCATGGCTTTACCATAATAGAACTACTGTTAGCCATGGTTTTCTTTAGTTTTTTGCTAGTTTTTGCAACAGCCAGCTATATTCAAATAAATCGTTCGTATGTGCGTGGTGCCAATGTAAAGTTGGTTCAAGAAGAGGCTCGAAAAGTCCTTAGCGAGATGAGCTCAGCCTTGCGGGACAACGGTGGTTTAGTTTATGTAATCGATAACGATGATATTACGCAATGTGATCCGCGTAGCAGCAACGATGTTAATGTCGGTGATCAAACTACTGCCGGCGACGCAGTGCCGAGCCCAGCTACCTCGACCGCATATAAATGTCGCCATCGTTTGTGCGTCGGCAATACTGTGTTTGCCTGGAATCAAGCAGTTATAACAGGTAACGTTGATGAACACAGCTGGTTTGAGTTTGGCCTTGCGGGGTGGTTTGCTTACGATACACGACTTGGTGACACCGTTGGCGACCCTTTTAGCATAATTAGAACGACAGGCGATGGAGCATCAGAAGCAGATTGCGCAGAAAATATTGAATACTTACAATCTACAGCACTTGTTGACAGTAACCGAATAATTGTTCAGGACATTGACGTTTATCTTATAGATGAAGTCAGATTGCCTAATACCTACATGGTCCGCGTAAGTTTGTCGACCATAGATGATGATCATACCGATAACCAAGATCTGAAGTACGAGACTGTGCCCAGCGACAACCCAAATGCGCCTGCAGGCACAAACGAGTTTAAGGCACAACAATGTCACGTAGATTCAGGTAGCCAAGAATTTTGTTATGTCGAGACATTAAGTACAATAGTAACTAGAAGGTAAATTGTGAAAAAAATACTTCAGCCAAAGCAAGATCAATCCGGCGCAGTAGCGATGATCACCGTGATATTGTTAATGTTCATTTTCTTGCTGGTTACCCTCGGATTCTTACGTATGTCCATTTCTGAACAACGAAATGCCATAGATACAGACTTAAATTCTCGCGCCTACTATGCAGCGGAATCTGGAATTGAGGATGCTAAAAGGATTATTGCTAGATTTTATGCAGACGGAAGACTTAGTGCCGCAGAAACTGGCTTCTTAAACGGTGATGATTGCGCCCCTGCAACTCCAGAAGATGGCTCAACGATACCTTGGGCAGCAGAACTTGACACAGAAATAACTTGTCAGTTAATAGATTTTGAATCTAGTGATTTTGTTGCCACTCTAAAAGTGAATCAATCTGTATTTTTGCCACTTATACCAGCAACTGGGCCGGCAAGTTCGGTGGCTAGCGTACGCATAGAGTGGCATGACCCAGACCCAGCAGTAGACGGCGCTGCAGTTCCCAGACCACGCTTTTACAATAACCTTCCAACTGTTGACTGCTGGAATAGCAACGAAAGCATTGCCGGTTGCGCAGGCGGGACGCAATATCCCGCAATGCTGAGGGCTGGCTTATTCGGTCACCCTAGCGGGGCGGTGAACAGAGGGAACATAAATAATCGGATCTCATACCTTGGCCCGGTTACAAATGGTAGCGGTACGGTCGCAATTGGTAATTTTGAACCAAAAGACGGTGTCTCACCAGCTCAGACAAATCGCTTTATAAAGGACCCAAGCTGCACAGCCGCGGCATCAGGCTACCTCTGTAGTTTAACGATAACAGGCTTGACTGAAGTCAACTATCTTCGGCTAACAGCTATATATGACGGAACAGATATCCGTGTAACTATGTTTGATACTAACGGGGACGCCCTCGATTTTGAAAGAGCGCAAGCTAAAATAGACGTTACGGCGAGGGCTGGTGATGCTTTCCGTCGAATCGAGACACGAATACCATTGCGTTCGCTAGACATCTTGCCCGACGAGGCTGTAACTACAGCTGAGCAACTATGCAAACTAATAACAATCCGAGACCCAAACACTGCACTAGACGAGTGTCCTTAGTCTTCATTTGATTTATGGAACTTGTCGTGGATTTCTTTTAGGTGCGTGTCGGTGATGTGCGTATAAATCTGAGTTGTAGCTATATTGCTGTGTCCTAGCATAGACTGCACCGACCTAATATCAGCGCCATTCATTAATAAATCAGTCGCAAAGCTGTGACGTAGCGTGTGAGGCGTAACTTTCTTGGTGATTCCAGCCAGCAGGGCATAACGGGCGATCATTCGCTGGACAGAACGGGCAGTTAGACGCCTATATTCGCCATTATTTAGCAAATCCTTGCCACCAGAATAGCGAATAAACAGAGGCTGCAAGGTGTCGTTACGTTTATCTAGGTACCAAGTCAGCCATTCGGCGGCCGACTGGCTAATAAAGATCGGGCGATCCTTTTGGCCCTTACCGCGAACCATAAATTCGCGTCTTTTTAGGTTGATGTGGTCTTTATTTAAGCCAACAAGTTCAGACACACGCAATCCGCCAGAAAAAAGTAGCTCCAAAATGGCTCTGTCACGCAATCCTATCTCTTTTTTGGTGTCAGGTTGCTGAATTAGCCGAATGACTTCCTCTGGCGTTAAAAACGTAACCTGTTTGCGGGTAACTCTAGCTAGTTCGATCTTATCTGGCGACAAAGTTTTGATGTCGCGCTTAGCGCAGTAGCGAAGTAGGGCGCGCAAGGCGATCAAATGGTAGTTTTGGGTGGTCTTTGACAGCTCGTCTCCGTGAACGTCTTTCATGCGGTTTAGCTGTAGGCGCCATTTACGAATTGTTTCGGCATCAAGCTTGTCCATGTCGATGTCATCTGTAAAATCAACCAAACGCATCAAGTAATGATGATAATTTTCGATTGTCTTCTGCGCTCGGTTCTGCTCGATCTCCATATGTTCCAGAAAATCGATGATGGCATCATTAAGCTTCATATACTTAAGTATAGCAGTAGAACAAAGTGACTATATATGCCTCAAGTGCGGCTTCAAACAACAGATGTAAATTTCTTACTTTGTCTAATGGGCCTGCGGAGTAATTTAGCTATCACTAAATTAACACGTCCTCGGCCATTTATTCATTAGCCAAAGCAAGAAATTTACTCTGTATTCGCAGAGCACTTTCGACTTATATAGTCACCCCGATCATTAATGTATACTTAAGGGCAATGGAAGTTATAGAAGTGATCATATTGGCGATTGTTCAAGCGCTTACGGAATTTCTGCCGGTATCGAGCTCAGGACATCTGATATTGACCCAAGAACTGTTTGATATTGAGAGCTCAATCGGTGTTGATGTCTTGCTACATTTTGGCACTTTGCTGGCGCTGGTTGTTTATTTTTGGAACGATCTGGCTCAAATTGTCCGAGATGCCTTATTCAAAAACAATCCACGATTTGCGCTACTGCTAGGAGTGGCGACAATCCCAGCCGTAATAGTTGGATGGCTGTTTAGGGACAATATCGAAAATTCCTTACGAAGTACTAATGTCGTGGTTATTATGCTGTTTGTTATCGGCGTGGCCATGATTATGGAAAAGCGGTTAAAAGTAAAAAAATCCCTGGATTTGGATAAACTTTCTTACAAACAGGCTATTTTTATTGGGGTGGCTCAGTGTTTAGCCTTCATTCCAGGCACTTCTAGGTCGGGAATCACAATGTTGGCTGGTCGCGCGCAGGGGTTGGATGTCAACAAAGCCGCGCGCTTTAGCTTCTTGATGGGCATCCCGGTCATCTTTGGAGCAACTTTAAACGTACTGGCAAAGGATGAATCGCGAAATTACATCCAAGATAATCTGCTCAGTACGACTATCGGAGTAATTGTTGGCGCAGTATTAGGTTGGTTGGCGATAGCGCTGCTATTAAAGATTGTCGGCAAATGGGGGCTGGCGCCTTTTGGGTGGTATCGGGTTGTTTTGAGCCTAATGCTTGCTATACTACTGTTAAACACATAAACGAGGAGGATTAATTGGAGCGAACTTTAGTTATTTTAAAGCCGGACGCAGTTGAGCGCGGTATTGTTGGGGATATTATTTCGAGGTTTGAAAAAGTGGGACTAAAAATTGTTGCTACAAAAATGATAATTGCTACCGAAGAGTTAGTAAATGCGCATTATCCTAAAGATCGTACAGAATTTATAAAGGGTTTAGGCCAGAAAACACTTGATAATTACAAAGATCTTGGCATGGATGCAAAAAAAGAATTTGGCACCGAAGATGCACACGAGATTGGACTACAAGTCCAAAAATGGCTGGTCGATTTCCTAACCGCTGGTCCAGCAATCGCCATGGTTGTAGAAGGACCGCACTCAATCGAAGTTGTCCGCAAGCTTTGTGGATTTACTTTGCCGTCTATGGCTCCTCCGGGAACAATAAGGGGAGATTACTCCTTTGATTCGTCATCTTTAGCTAATGCTGCTAAGCGACCAATCAAGAACTTGATTCACGCTTCTGGAGACGCCGAAGAAGCCGCCCACGAAATTGGTCTATGGTTTAACAGCGATGAAATCTACGACTACGAGACAATCCACCAGAAGCACATGAAGGACTAGATACTAACCTTCTAGTGTCGTCTTATAATCCTGCGCGCGCTCCTGAAAAATTGGCCAAGCATCATCTCGTGCTAAGTATTCATCTAGTGGCATCAATAGGTATTCCAGTCCCTCATTGCCGAGCTTTATTTTATCTTTGAGGCTTGCGTCAAGTTTAGCGACGGGGTAGTAGCTGAATCTTCCGTTATTGAGGGTGCTTGGGTATTTGCGCACGTAAACTATGTCTGAGGGCTCTATTTGCAGATTAAATTCTTCTAAAACCTCACGCCTAAAATTGTCGAATGGGGTTTCCTGATTTTCTGGCCCGCCACCGGGCAAGTCAAGGTGTAGCGGAAATTTGTCTGTGTTTTTGTCTCGGCGATAAACCAAGACATCTTCGCCCACAAAAACCAGTCCTTTTGAGCCGATTGTTGTGGGGTCGAACTTAAAGAAGTCTTCCACGATTAATTAATGCCTTCAACTGTATAGCTAACCCTAATCACGCCCTTTTTCTGCTTGAGTTTAGGAATCTTTATAGTGCCGACTTGCTCTAAATTCTTCACGTGCGTTCCGCCACAAGGTATTCCAAAATTATCGCCGTAGATGACGACGCGACCAGGTTTGTTCTTGGGAATATTTTCGGGTACGTGCTTACAAACTGTATGCATTTCGTCGACAGACATAAACTTGAGAGTGTTTTCGCCTCCGTTTGATATAAAAGTGTTTGCTTGCTGTTCAATTTTTGTTATGAGCTCATCGGCTTGTTCAGGATCCCAAGTTCCTTGGTACTCCACGGCAGATAAGTGGGGGTAGTGTTGGCCTTTTGTGGCTACCCAGTCTAGTCCAAGATGGTCGATTGCCATGTCGATAACATGCGCAGCAGAATGTAAGCGGGTATTAATAGAGCGTCTTTCGTGGTCAACTGCTCCGGTAACAACATCACCGGTCTCAAATGTCCCATTTTGTACAGTTCCAATGTGATGAACTTGGCCTTCTTGGTCCAAATGAACCTCCTCAACGCTAAAGCTAGCTCCGTCTTTGGTAATTTGACCCATATCCCAATCTTGACCACCGCCACGGGGGTAAAATGCCGTCTGGTCGAGAATTATATCAGTGCGATCATCGTCTGCTTTGTTAATCGAAGTAATGGATGCCCTGCAAGTTTCGACATCGAAGTCTTGCATATAAAGTAGTTCTGTCATGTATTAATTATCTCATGGATTATCCGGAGAGGGCTAGCCAAAAACATTTGATTCGAGCTTGCCAATACGTGATCTGTGGTCTTTGAGCTCAGTAGAATGTTCTATGAGCACGCTTTTCATGGTGGCAACGTCTGTTTCTATGTTGTCTAATTTCTCTAACTTCTTTGTGTGAATATTTTGAGTTTCAACCACACCAGCCAAAACTTCGGCCATACGATCAAACTTGGAATTCATATCTTCAAGTAGGACTGCAACATAGTTTTGGCTGTAATTTTTCTTCATCTATCTAAAGTATGAAGTTAAGCAATTTGGGATGCAAGGTTTGGGTTAAATTTCTAATCTTTCTATGCATATTCCCGGGTAGGGCGCACTTACTTTGTTCGTGCTTTTCACTCGTTGCTCGATACAAAAATACAAGTACTTTTGTCTCTGCGCGACTCGTTCACCGAACCTTTGGTTCGTAGACTACCCGGAAATCAATTTAAATAACCCGCCAAAGCGGGTAATTTAAATTGGTGCCCCGGGTAGGATTCGAACCTACGACGCCCGCCTTAGGACGGCGGCGCTCTAATCCACTGAGCTACCAGGGCAACGGCAATATGATATCAGTTTTATAATGTTTAAGATAAAAATGAGCAATTAAGTTAAAATAGGTCTATGGCAAAGAAGAAAGAAAAAGTACCGAAAAGCCAAAAAACGATAATGTTCGATGGACAGCACGACGACGAAGAGGTGATCTATGTTTTTAGGCGTCACCCAGTAGTCATGCGAAAGGGCTTATTGGCGATTTTAGTGGGTATTTTAATAGGGTTGATTCCGCTAACCTTCTGGCCACCGCTCGAAGTAACTTTAGTACCATTTTTACCTATGATTATCGGCGCAGCTCTAGGCTCGTGCTTCCTGTTTTACCAGTGGATCGGCTGGTTTTACTCGATATTTATCGTTACCGACCAGAGGTTCATCCAGATTTACCAAGAAGGGCTGTTCAAGCGGGCTGTCAGCGACATCAGCCTAGAGAAAATCTTGAGTGTAAACTTTAGCATAGCCGGAATTGAGGAAACTGCTCTAGGATTTGGTACAATAGTAATTCAAACTTTTGTTGGAGATATGGTCCTCAAGAAAATTCATCACCCTGCTAAGGTGCAGGAGCGAATAATTAAGATTATGAAAGATTTGGGAATAGAAAATAATGGCACGCCGCTTTAAAGTTAAGCCAATTCGGAAGAGTAAACGAGCTCTGGAAAAGGTTAAAGACAAATTACCGTCAACTGGCGCAGAAGAAGAGCCAGCTTCGCCGCGTATCACCAACGATACGGTCGCTGAGCATCGCGAAGAGGTTTTGTCAGGTGGGCGCAGGTTTCTGTACCCGCTACAGCACTCAAAGCACCGTGTAGTCATCATTTCGGCCGGCTTGATCGTTATGCTGATTCTGGCGACATCTATTTTGTCGTGGATGATGCTTTACAGGTGGCAAGAGACTTCTAACTTTGCCTATCGCGTAACCGAGATTGTTCCTGCCCCGGTGGCGAAAGTCGACGGCGAGTACGTATCTTACGAGCGCTATTTGTTTGAGCTAAGGTCATCAATTTATTACTACACGCATCATGCTCAAGAGGGCGTTGATATTAACGGACCGGAGGGCGAACGAATCATTCAGGAAGCTAAAATTAAAGCTCTCGAAAAGGCAAAACTCGATACCTTGGCCGTAAAATACGCCAAAGAAAAGGGCATCGTTATAACCGGTGAAGAAATTGATAACCAGATCAAGAATATTCAAAGCCAAGGTGGGATCGACGAAACTACAGGTGTACTCAATGATGTTTTGAGCGATTTTTACGGCTGGGATCTGGATGATCTCAAAAAAGTTGTCCGGATGCAGTTGATCCGGCAAAAATTGCCGGCAGTTTTGGATACAGAGACGATTGATGAGGCTACTCGGGTCTTGCTCGAGCTAAACGATGGTGCAAAGTTTGGTGCTTTGACCAAGAAATACTCAGACGACCAGCTGACCAAAGACAAAGCTGGCAACATCGGACCAATTAAACGCGACAATACTGAGTTGCCTAAGGAATTTATTGATGCTGCTTTTGAACTCGAAAAGGGCCAAACAACCAATGAGCTAGTTAAAACTCCATTTGGGTTGCACATAATTAAAGTAAACAAAAAGTCGGCCGACGAGGTAGACGTCTCACACATACTTTTTAGATATTTTAGTATCAACGACTACTTAAAGAAGCAGCTTGATGCTGCAGAAACCAAAGATTACATAACACTTTAGGGTTTTTTCCTAATAAGCATTTTTGTTGTTGTCCTTGTCAGTATCGGTAAGCTTATTTTTCTGAGCTTTGCTCTTACCCGTTTGCTATTCGGATCGTCGGGGTCAGCCGCTTCTCGTCGCGCTAGATCCATCCATTTTCCAACATCACCAAGGGCTAGTCTTACAGATAGTGCAGTATGCAAAGCATTGTTGCCACGATACCAGTGGTTCTGTCCGGCTTGTAGATTGGATTCTGCCCGTGCGAACATCTTGAGTGAAGGGTACACGCTTGATGCGCTGCCTCCAGTAACATATTGATAGGCGAATAGTCTGCCTCTTGCAGTTTGTGAGGCACCAAGTTCGTCGTGTGTTACAACAACTGCTTCTTCTGCTCCATCTTCTTGCTTCACTGCATCCAATACTTCTTGGGCTGTACCAATCGATAGACCCATCATTACATCTGCTGATATCAGCCCGCTAGAAGGCATTTGGTGTTGGCCGCGCATTATCGACAAGCCCATGTCTCGTTGAATTCTTGCAGTGTGTAAATCTAGCGACAATGCATCAGTTACGTCACCAGCACCTGTTCGTCGCAATTCTGCAATTTCAAGCAGGATTCCTTTTAGTCCTTGGTGGGCTAGTCTGTACTCTCCGTTATCGTAGAGTGTTAACTGCTCGGCATGAGCAGCCTCGATATCTGGGTCTTGTCTTATCTCAATCATTGTCGCAAATTATAAAATAAGAGTTAGGTTAAATCAATGCCTTTGCTATTTACTTACCTCGAGTTACGAGATATTATTAAAGCTCAGGTTTTCTTGCTAGCCGTCAATTTAATTACGTGTCTATGTCATAGAAAAGCCATCCTGAAGATACAAGTTAAAGAAAAGGATTGTACATGGCTAGCAAACTTTTTGTAGGCGGAATTCCGTTTTCGATGACAGAAGACGAGTTGAATGAGCTGTTCGCAGCTTTTGGTACTGTAGTTTCTGCAGTTATCATCAACGACAAGTTCTCTGGACGCTCAAAGGGATTCGGTTTTGTTGAACTTTCTTCTGACGAAGAAGCTCAAGCAGCTGTCAAAGCTCTACACGACTCAGAAGTCGGTGGACGCAAGATTACTGTCAACGAAGCTCGACCACCACGCAACGACAATCAATAAGATAGTCTTCGTAAAAGTAAACAAACCTCAGTTTTAACTGGGGTTTGTTGTTTTTAGAGTTAGTTGTTTACGTTTAAACTTTTCTAAAGTAATTATTCTGGTCTCATGATTATCTACTCGCTCAATAGATTGATGGACTTCTCGAGCAAGATCGTCCACGCTATGCTCTAGCTTATCGATTTGTTTTTCTAGAACATCAAATCGTTTATCCATATATTCAATTAGCTTATTGAACATGTCATTCATCTGAGAAATCATATCGCTTCTGAATTCGGCCAGTGCTTGATCTAAATAATCTTTGGTTACATATTGCGTCGTATTTGCCATGACGGCATTGTAGCAAAATTTGGCTTAGAGCAAGATTAGAATTCTGTGAGATCTCTGTATAATTTCTTAAAAACAATCGGGAGCAACAAATCCTGAATGCTATTAAAATAACCGAGCCAATTGAGCTTGCCAAATTTGCCAACCATCACAGTTTTTATACCTAAACGCTTGGCTCCCCAAACATCTTGGACCAGACG
>JBGTET010000005.1:0-26556 GCA_041747695.1 Saccharimonadales bacterium (SeqCode) | reverse complement strand
TAGACATAACGGGCTCGGCTGTTTCAGCTCCACGGACTGCTGGTGCGCGTCCGATATCTTGTTCGCGATCTGTCATTTATATATCATAACATAAAACGGTCTTATGTACAATCATCGTACTTATCTTTAGCTTATGTGATTAAAAGGATCGCACCGAAAGTACTAGCAACAAAATTCCGAGAACGTTTAAAACGCCACATATCAGCAAAAAGCTTACTCTGTTGAGTTTACCTATGCCCAAAAGACCGATTGCGAGTTCGTCTGGTAGTGGGGATGCAATCATAAACGCACCGATGATTCTTACCAGACATAATGTTGATTTCCGACCCTGCAAGTAAGCAATGGCTTGCGGTACTCCAAATTTATACGCTAAAGGTTTTAGCTCGTAGGCAACCTTTTCTTCGGCGAATTTTAGGATTAGATAATCACCAAGCATGGCGCCAATACCAGCGACAAGTGCCACGGCAAAAGGGTTAAGTTCTTCAAAGCTAAGCAACAGTATCACCGCCGGTACGGCCGTAAATAGCGACACAAACAAGACGCCGGATATAAATACCCCAACGTAACCAAGCTTGCTTATCAGATCAAAACCAGCTGCCATAATCGTAGTATCAAGCAGCACAATGAATATAGCCAACGTGACTAATAGCTTAGTCGTGTGTTTATACTCCCAACGTTGCCAAGCGTCTAAATATAGAGTTGAATGTAGTTTTTGTTTTAGCTTTTCCACTTAACATATATTAACATAGATTTTAAATAAAGTCAAACAAGGGCGGATCGTGTTATAGACAAAACATAAGAACAATGCTATAATATAAGTATGTCATCACCTCAAGAACGAGAAGTCCCACAAATTTCACTCTTTGCAGAGGTAGCGCTGTCTCCGGAAGCAAGTGCTCATATTGCAGAGCTTGCAGTCAATCTTTCGGGTGGTGTTTATCACGACAGTTTTAGTGACCGAGGGCAGTTTATTGCGGAAACTCAATCTCTTGAGGATGTATTGATTGCTAGCAGTACCTCTAGGCCTCTAGAGGGCCTAAAAGACGGATCACTTGTTGCCGTAAAAATCACGGGCTTGCCTGTTGATCCAGAGCTACCTCCACCCCCACTAGACGGTGGCTTTCCGGATGGCAAGAAAACATTTGTTAGCGAGGGTCTCGCAATAGCAGTGGCTAATATTTTAGGTTATCCAAGCATGATCTTGGGAGAAAAAAAGGAAGCTCTTGTCCACCAAATTACACCTATTCCGGGCAAAGAAACTTCACAGTCTAACGAAGGCCAAGTTGATTTACGATTTCATCAAGACCTTGCACCCAATCCAGACTTACCCAACATGCCATACTTTACGGCTATGCCTGACTGGCTGATTCTTACTGGCGTGCAGGCTGGCACAAAAGAAACTCGAACGTACATCGCTGCAATCGAGGAAGCTGTGCAACATTTAAGTCCAGAAGCGCTAGAAGTACTGCGTCAAAAACGATTCGTTACAAATCCTCCAGATTCATTTTTAAAGGCAATGCCTGATGCCGCTAAACGGTTGCCCGTCCATGCGGTTTTATTTGAAAACAATGGTCATATTGAGTCTGCGTTTGATCGAAGTAGTGATGTCCGTCCTGCAGAAGGCTTAGACGACTACGAAGCGACTGCATCTTTGGCCGAATTAGAAGCCGCACTTACTCGGGTAAAGAGAGAAATTTCTATTGAGCCTGGTACACAAGTAATATTCAACAACAGAAGGGTGGTGCACGGACGTAGCGCGATTGGAGCAGAGGAAAATTTAGCGCGTAGGCGATGGATCCAGCGTGTATACGTATACGACACAGAACGATTAGCACATCAAGCGATGGGAATTCCAGGACGCGTACTCCAATTAGGTGGCGGTATTGTGCGTTTAGCTTCATCAAGCGAACCTTCTGAACGGATGATGGAACTAGCAGATCAATAAAGGCGAAACTGCTAGAGAATGTCAACTTCTTTGGAGTCGAAAGGCGGGGTAGAAGTTGCCAACATGGTCATGTCGCCATTACTCCTAAATACTGTACGAACCGGTACGACTACTTTGCTGCCAGGTTTTACATACATAACCACCTCATCTCCCAAGCGATCATCTTCTAAGCAAAAGCGACCTTCACCAGTTACAACTTCGTAAGCGGTCGTAGAGTTGTAGTCAATTCTTTGTCCCATTGCCCCGTGCAAAGCTACAAAGGCGATGCTTTTTTCCGCATCTTCATACCAGGTTTCCCTGTCGTGTGAGGGGCTGTAATTTTCGTATAACTTGATCCTTGCTCTTTCTTCCAGTGCTTCCCGAAGTCCAGAAAATATGAACCACCACTCGGAGTCGGTTCTTTGATATTCGCCTTCAGTCAGCCGATCAACAAACCCAAGATACACAAAACAAGACTGCATTTGTCTGTACACAGTCGAACTATGTACTCCAGTAGCTTCTGCAACTTGTCTGATAGTGAAAGTCTGAGTTCCGTACTGGGACAGCCAAGCACCAATTAAGTACCTAGACTTGCTACCAAATATAGCAGCTCCAAATTCTTCTTCCGATAATGGTCCGGGTGCACGCTCTCTCACAATAAAGACACTATACAATATCTATGCTTGAAGTAAATGCCCGTTGTAAATGGATAGAAATGAAGAAGCCCCTCGCGAGGCTTCGACACATTGCTGTAGTCGTAGCTCCCGAAGGGGCTGGTTGTTGGGCCGTCAGTAGGTGCTGACAACCTCGCCGTGCTGGTTGCGCCGCTCGCCCCCCTTGAGCGTGAACTCGATCTTGATGGAGACTGAGGGGTAGTTGGACGAACCTGGGTCGATGCGCCAGCCGTGCTTGATGAAGAGCTGCACATGCGTGCCGATGGCGGAGCGGAGCTCATCCGTCATTTCCTTGCGCTTACGGCTCCACTTGAGGCCGATGATGATCTTGATGTCGGGCTGGTTGAGTGACTGGCCGTGGTACTTGTCGAAGTCGACGCTGACGGCACTTGGCTCCACCTTCTCGCCGAGCAGCTCCTCGAAGACAGTAGCCACGATGACGGGCAGCCTGTCGCCGATGGACAGGGTCAGTTTCTGTTTGTCACTGAATCCGTTGTAGTCCGTCGTACCCTCAGGCACGTCGAGCGGGTACCACTCGTTCTTGGCTTTGACGATTGTTTCGGGCACCTTGTGTCCTCCAGTAGGTACGCTGGGAGTTTCCCAGGGGTCGATCCTTGCAGGCGATAGGATCATGGTGCAATAAAAAACTGAAAAAGTCAATATAAAAGCGAACGGCCACCCCTGTGAAGGGGTGGCCTAGGTATCGCGTTGGACGGAATCCATCAGCGGAGCCGATGAATTTGTGTGGGTGGCGGTGCCAGCACTAGGACGCCGCAATCAAGCCGCCGATCATGAGGGGAACCGCAACTGCGAACATCAGCACGCAGACGATGAACCTCGCTGCCGAGGCGACCTTCACGGTGGTGGGCAAAAGCGCTGCGTAGCAGAACAAGGCGATGCCGCCGAAGAAGACAGCGGAGGCGATGGCGTTGCTCGCATCGGAGTCGACGATGAAAAAGATCATGATCATCGTGGAAAGGAGCGCCCCCGAGACGCCGAGGCAGTAGTGGATGCGGTCGGTTGCCGACTTGCGCCGGTACCGGTTGTCAAAGAGCTGAGTTTCGGTCAAAGCCTTACCTCCCGGGTCCTGGCCAGGCCAGATCTCACGCGATGAGAGATTCTACTATTTTAACATAAACGTCTTGGGAAAGCAATGTGTGTGAAGCTAACTTGAAAATAATAACTTACTCTTCAGCTTGGTCGTAATGGAAAGCCACTGGAATTCTTTCTGCTCGCTCAATGTCTATCGTGCTGGCACCAAAAGCTCCGGCTCCTATTCCGTAAACAGCATCGATAGGATCAGAAGTATTTGATCCAAAACTAACACCAAGCTTAGTTTCTGCAACTACGTTTAATAAGGTTACAACCCCAGTTCCTGCACCCATAGTTATAGCCTTCATTGCTCGAGGCGATGCATCTAATCTGGTTACAACAACTCCAGCAAGTCGCGAAGTAGCTATGCCTACCAACATTGAGATATTAAAATTGCCAGCATGATTGATAACATCGACTGGGTCTGGCAGTCTGTTCCGCAAATGGTCAAACCTGTCAGCTGTAGAAATTATGTCGAGCGCACCAAGAATAGAATAGCTTATAGCTCTTCTGGGTTTGCTGAATAAGCGCATTCTAGCTGTGTATTCCGGTTGATCTAAATACTCAAAACTGCCTGTTGCCATAAAGCAATTAATACCACAAAAGTGATATTAAATCAAGAGCTGGTTCGGTTGATGGGGCCTATAATAAACTGAAGAAAATCCCATCAGCAAGGATACTCAGGACGCTTTTATCTTCCTTGTCGCTAAACGCAAATGTCGACAGGCTGAGTATAAAAAGTAAGAATCCGGCTATCGTTGCGTACACGAGATCAACCGCTACGCCGCCGAAGCCAAATATTAGCGAACTAACAAATAGGGTAAGAACGACTTTGTATTTAAGTTTCATAGACAAATTTTATCACAGGCTAAGAGCTATTTTGCGTATGTCGGGGCAGCACCAAAGGTACCATCTGATTGAACGCTTAACTCAAGTTTTTTTAACTTATAGATTTCAGGTAATTTGGTCAAGGTATCTTTGGCTAGAATATTCATGGTCTCAACGACATCGGGGCTAGGAATCTTGGGCGAACCATCCACAGTTACATTAGATAACTCAGAGATCCTTTGCTGAGTGTCGAAAACCAAAGTACCATTTAAGCTTATGCCCGCCTTGTCTTGGGCTACACCTTGATAGAGCAGGACGGCTAGATCAGCAAAAAGCTGGTTGATGATTAAGTTTGGGTCGGGTTGCTTGTTTTTCTTGCCGAACATTGGAGTTCCTTAGTTAGCTTAGTTGGATTATATCAAAAAAGACGAATCTTAACTTTCGCCTATTGCTGGTAGGCCTGCTTCTTGATAAATTGCGACTCGAGCACCATTTATGGCTACGTTAGCTTCATCTTGGGTACGTAGTTCGGATAATTCTACACCTTTAATGGCACATATCTGTACATCCATGCAACATAGTTCAATCATCAGTGGCAGGGGTACTCTAAATGGAGAGCCTACACAAACTCGTTTTACTCCTTCGCCACTAGGTATTGCTCCAACACTTTTGAGCCTTTCGAGGTATTGTTCTTCAGTAACCGGATTTCCCGATTTCCATGGTCCGTAGTGGCAATTATCACACAATGGCATGAATGCATTCTAGTTAGCATGTTTAGGCTATGCAAGCATGAGCAAAAAGAAAAACACTTCTCGAGGAAGTGCTTATGCTTGGCGGGCTCTAACTTTGCAGGTATGGAACTATTTCTTAAATTCAGGACATGAAGACGCCCCCGGACAGGCGCCCTCACTTGTATGAAGTGATGAACGCCCGTCGCGGGGGCGATGTGCTCAGGCCGTGATCTGCGCGATCAGGAACTTGAGCTGGCCACTGTGGATGTTGAACCGACGAACGATGTCGGCGTGCTCCATCGGGTCAACCTGAACCCATTGGTCATGGCCAGGGCCGGGGTAAACGAGGCCCGTTTGTGTGAGCTTGAAGCTCTGGATGGGTCCCTGTGGCCTCTCGGCGTTACCGGGGTACCTCGGCTTTCCCCTCCACATGAAGGACGCATCGGTGTAGTAGCCACTCGTCGACAGGACATGACGAGAGACGGATCCGTTGTCCCGGAATCCCCACGCTAGCTGAATTCGCAGGTCGGCGATCTGCGACAGGGCCAGCAATTGCCGAAGCACCTCGACGGTCGCGTCGACGTCCTCCTGCGGACGCTCGGCGATCCTCCGCTTCAGGTCCTCTCTGGCAGCTCGCTCCTCGTCGAGTCGCTTCTGTTCTTGCGTGCGTGTGTATCGCATTCTTGATACTTCAGGCCATTCGGCAGCCATTGCTGCCTCCCTTCATAGGGGCCCCTAGGGGCATTTGGTGTACTTCCACGACCAAGGCCGTAGTTATTTAAATAATAGCATAAAATGATAAAAAGTCAATATGGCGGGCCCGACCGGATTTGAACCGGCGATCTCCTCCGTGACAGGGAGGCGTGATAGGCCTCTTCACTACGAGCCCACAATAACCATAAAGGTAGGATGACAACGAGAATACTACCAATAAACTACTGTTGATGCAATCTATATATGCTAGAATCTCTCTGTTAAGTGCTTGTGCCACTTTAGCTCAGACGGCTAGAGCGCAGCTTTCGTAAAGCTGAGGTCAAGAGTTCGACTCTCTTAAGTGGCTCCATTTTTTGCTAGATAAGGTACAATATTTAGAATGAGACTCTTCTCCAGAGAATTTATTAAAGATCGTTTTTCCTTGCTGTTGATGGCCTTTGGCTTCATATTTGCTCTAATCAATATTTTGCATGTAGTCTTGAGGGTAGAGCAACGAGACTTCGACATCCCAGTTCGTTATACGCAGTATGGTACCAGCCAGATCATCTTGGGCGATTGGTACACGCTGTATTCACTCGCGCTTTTTGCGGTTGTCGCGACAGTAGTCAATTTTGTGCTTGCGCTTCGCTTGCACAGCAGCCGTCGCCAATTAGCTATTGCCATACTTATCGGTCAAATACTTATTATGGTCTTTTTATTCTTAGTTTCGGGAGCAATTTTAGGATTGCCTGCGGTCAGCTAGATGACAGACATCGAAATTCCACTGCCGGCCGATCGCAAAGGTTTGTATCGTTGGTTCGAAAGACTACCGTTCCTACTAAGTCTAAGCGTCATGCTGACACCTGTTATTTTAAGCATTTTTAGCTCGCTATTGGCAGGTATTTTTGTGGTATCTTTTGTGGTAATTTGGTTCTTTCGCTCAGCGGTAACTGCGCTACGTGTGACACAAGGTTTTCATAAAATGGACATAGCCATGAGGCTCGATTGGCTGAAATACTTAAAAGACGTCGACCATGCAGAACAGGTCGTAAACAGCCCGCTCGACAAAAATGATAGGGTCGAACGGATCCATAGATTAAACCTAAAACAGTACTTGGCCAGTGACCAACCAGAGCTCAAAAGTACAGATGTCATCCACGCACTTTTTATCCCAACTTACAACGAAAGTTACGAGCTTATGGTGCCAACTCTCGAGGCCTGCGTTAACTCAACCTTGGACATGAAGAAGCACGGTGTTCTGATAATTCCGTACGAAGAGCGGGCGGGTCCTGCAAACAAAGAAAAGGCAGAGCGACTTATTAAAGAATATGGCGATAAATTTTTGTATGCCGAGGCCATTGAACACCCCGACGGCAAAGTGCCAGGCGAGGTTCGCGGCAAGGGCGGAAACATTAATTATGCGGGAAAAAAGTTTGCCAAGTGGCTCGAGCAAGAAGGCATCGATCCAGAACGTGTATTACTAACTACCCTAGACGCCGACAACAGAGTCCACCCCCAGTATTGCGCGGCTATGAGCTACGCCTTTTTGGTCTCACCAGCCCGTAAATATAAGTCATTCCAACCTGTTATTTTGTACACCAATAACATTTGGGACGCGCCGGCAGTTTCGCGAGTTTTGGCTGTCGGTAACTCATTTTATACAGTCATGCAGAGCTTGCGACCACATCTGCTGCGAAATTTTTCTTCGCATGCCCAACCGATGCAGGGAATTTTGGATAGCAATTATTGGAGTGGCCGAACAATCGTTGAGGATGGGCATCAATTTTGGCGAACGTACTTTGCGTATGATGGCCGCCATGATGTAGTGCCAGTTTTCGTGCCGATCTATCAGGATGCGGTTATGGCCGAGGGTTATCGCCGGACATTGCGAGCGCAGTTTGTGCAGTTACGCCGTTGGGCGTGGGGCAGTAGCGACGTCGCCTTCGTTGCCTACAAAGGTTTCTTTACCCCTAATAATGTCCCCAAGTTCGACGTCTTCCTAAAGCTAATTCGCTTGATAGATAACCACGTTTCATGGGCAACTTCCGCCCTTTTGATCGCCTTCGCAGCTTGGGCGCCACTACTGCTCGGGCCAGATGGCTCAGATGACATTGTCGCCCAACAGCTACCGGGCTTTATTAGTCGAATCTCACTGATTTCGATGGTTGGTATAGTTATAGCTCTTTGGCTAATGTTCCGCTTGCTACCGCAACGTCCCGAGTACCACGGCAAAAAGCGCTATTTCTGGCTACTTGCGCAATGGGTCTTGGTTCCTGTCCTCGGAGTGACTTACGGCTCACTGTCATCTATAAACGCCCAAACCCGACTGTTCTTTGGCAAATACCTAGGCTTTGATGTCACCGAAAAAGCCGTCGCTAAGAAGAAATAGCTAGATAAACCCAATCTTTACCCGAGGCAATATCCACACCTAAGCTTTTGGCGCGCGAGCCGCATGCAGCGGAGCGCACCCAAACCTTAGGTCGTGGTCGCCTCGGCGATTGGGTTTATCTAAGTATCTCGCGCATTTCCTTTTTGTCGATGTCACCCTTGAAGCTAATGTATTTAACGTAAGCCGTGGTATTGAACGCCTTTAGAGTGTCAGCCACCAAATCACTTAACGTAAAGGAATCGACCGTCATGTTGTCAGGGAGGTGCTCTAACAGCTTTATTTCGATAGTTTGCATAAGGTACCAAGAATCGCTATGAGCGCTGCCTAGGTGTTCACAGGCCTTAAAAATGCTCATCAGGAGCTTAGTTGGTTGATAAGGTTCGCTGGTGGTGTTGTTTTTGTGGACTTGGACTACAGTTAGATCGACAGATTCTCGGGTAGTGAAGGTAAAGCCAACAGGACTCTTACGCCGCCGCCATATGATATTAGACCGCTTAAAATAGCGGGAATTGCTTACGCTGGTCAAGCTTAGGTCAAATTTCCCAAAAACCATGTCTATATATTGACATGTCCCTGTTAAATATACCAGTGGATAACTGTCAAAAAACCGTGGGTAACTCAAACTAACAGATGTAAATTAAAAACCCCGCTCGTGTATTTCTACATAAACGGGGCAAACCGGGTAAGCGTTTGGTTTTAAACCGCTGAAGGGCGGCGGATACGGGTCTCGTTAACGTGTCTTCGTTCGTGTTTTGCCTCTATAGGAACTTCTTCGAAGAAGAGCTGGAAGTTGTCCAGTGCTGTCTTTTTGTCGCTGTCTTGTGTGCTGCTGCTTTTTGACTGCATATATAAACATTAGCACAAAGATTCAAAAATGTCAAAGATATGTTTATCTTTATAATCAAAGTCTTATCTGTCAACTATCTAAAATTGCATCTGTCTGACATCTGTTATATATTTATTACACCCGTCTGGGGTGGCCGTGGATCCGTAGCTCAGTTGGCTAGAGCGCATCATTGACGTTGATGAGGTCGCAGGTTCGAGTCCTGCTGGATCCACCATCTTTTGGTATCAACCCTTAGGTTGATGGCGAAAGATGGTAGTTCGCGACAGCGAATCCGAACCTGCAAGGTTCGCTCGCAAAGCGTGCCGAAGGCAGTCCTGCTGGATCCACCAGAGTTATTACTAGTTTCTTTTGCGCTTGAATCTTCGAAACATGATCATCACGCTGACGCAAAGGGCAAAGCTTCCCAAGAAAATCCAGATATTAAAGACATTTTCTGACACCCTTACAGCAAAGTAGAGCGAAATTAGCGGGATAGTAAATACGGCCGTAGTGATGCGTTTACCCCCGATACGAATGGCACTTTCGTCGATATGCGAATCCAGTTCAGGCAGATTCTTAGCCATCGCTGCCATGCTCCAGACTTTTAATTTGTGGTTAAACTTTTCTATCAATACCTCGGCCGCCTTAAAGACTTCCTGCATCGATTGTTGGTCATAATTTATGCCCTTAGATATCAAATATACCTCTGTTTTATTTATCTCGACGTCAAAGTCGGTATGGAAATCCATTAGCATCTGCATAAAGTCTGGGGACAGGATGTCCAGCGCTTCGATTTCGTAGTCGCGTGGAGCGAACAGATCAAAATAATTGTTAAAATCTCCTTCGAGTTCAATTCGTTGATCGTCGCTAAAAAAACGAGGGATACCACTGATAATTCCATCATTTTTACGTGAATCTAAAACTAAATGTGGTAGTGATTTGCTCAAAGAAAACCTAAAAACAGTAAATGGATAAGAGTTTTCACTGTTTTTAGTCTTCTTAAAATAAGTGTAAACGTAGGCAGAAAAAGGCCTAGATGAGATAATGCCGCTAAATGCTCGAGCTGTCTCATTGCGTGATCCTATACCGTATATAAATGGCTCAGTGGTGGCTGGTATGTCAGTTTCTACCCCTAGAGAAAAGTTGTTGGTTGCTAAAAACTTCCCAAACGACTCATCAAACTGCGTTTGTTTATTTCTTAATTTCAGATGAAAGGCACTGTAAAGCGCAGCAATAACAGATGCAACTAACAACATTGCTAACATCAAACCAGCAACAATGTGTTTTCCTTCGATTGGCATCAAAAAAATAAGACCAAAGACTATGCCAAAAATAACTATAAAGATAATTAGCATGGTGGATGCGTTGTTATCGTATGTGCTTTTGTGGAGGATGCTTAAACTGGGTTTTTTTGTTGGAAGATCTGCGAACGCAAGGTTGGACATAAATGGATTATATCAAAACCTTAACTAGTACTATAATACTAGTACTACAGTACTAGTTGGATGCTTGCCTCTGTTTTGGTATAGTTATGCCAAGATATGAGCGACTCAAATAATAATGATCAACTGCATGCGATGCGTCACAGCTTGGCGCACATCATGGCAACAGCAATCCAGCGGCTCTGGCCAGAGGTCAAGCTTGGTATTGGTCCGGTCGTAGAAAATGGTTTTTATTACGATGTAGATATTGAAGGTGCCCAAATTTCTGATGAGGACTTCGACAAAATTGAAGCCGAAATGCATAAAGTTATAGAGGCCAACCAGCCGTTTGAGCAATCAAATAAATCGATAGACGAAGCGATTAGCTGGGCTCAAGCGGCCAAGCAACCATACAAAGAAGAGCTACTAAACGACCTAAAACGATCTGGTACAACTGTCGCCAAAGATTTAGATGCTGACGAATTGGGCACAATCACAGAGGGTGATAGTGCTGTCGAATCGGTTGGCTTTTACACCAACGGCGACTTCACTGACCTCTGTCGAGGGCCACATGTAGAATCTACTGGCCAGGTCGGTGCTTTTAAGCTAATGCGAGTTTCTGGAGCTTACTGGCGCGGAAAAGTTGAGAATCCTCAGATGCAACGCGTTTATGGAGTAGCTTTTGCGACAGACAAAGAGTTGCGACAACACCTTGCATTACTCGAGGAAGCCAAAAAGCGAGATCATCGTAAACTTGGTTCAGAATTGGATTTATTCTTCTTCCACGAAACCGCGCCAGGCATGGCATATTGGCTTCCGAAAGGTGTAAGGCTCTACAATGAGCTAGTTAGTTTCTGGCGCGATGAACACGAAAAGCGAGACTATCAGGAAATTGTGTCGCCTTTGATCAACAAAAAAGATCTGTATGTAACTTCTGGTCATTACGATCACTACTGGGATGAAATGTTTACGACAGGCACCGAAGAGGGTGAAGAATATGGACTCAAGGCCATGAACTGCCCCAACGCGATGGTGGTCTATAAGCGAGGCAATCACTCTTATCGTGACCTGCCGCTTCGCTACAGCGACACCGACACTCTGCATAGGTATGAACTTTCAGGAACATTAAATGGACTATTTCGGGCTAGAGGATTCAGGCAAGACGATGCTCATATTTTTGTTACGGAAGACCAGATAAAAGACGAGTACGCTAAGATCTTTGAAATAGTAGAGCAGTTTTACTCGATTTTTGGCCTCGAATATTCTTTCCGTCTAGGCACTCGTCCAGACAAGTTTATGGGTGATCCAAAAACTTGGGACAAGGCAGAAGCAGAACTAAAAGCAATTCTAGAAGGTAGTGGCCAAGAATACTCTGTTCTTGAGGGGGATGGGGCATTTTATGGTCCAAAAATTGATATTGTGATGAAGGATTCACTCGGCCGGCCATGGCAGATGGGCACACTTCAACTTGATTTTCAACAACCGCTAAACTTTGGACTTAAATATACAGACTCGGATGGAACAGAAAAAACGCCAGTTGTTATTCACCGCGTTATTTACGGGTCATTAGAGCGATTTATCGGTATCTTAATCGAACATTTGGCCGGGCGTTTTCCAATCTGGCTTGCACCAGAACAGATTCGAGTGGCTACTGTTAACCAAGAAGAGGTGACTGTTAAATTTGCCGAAGATGTTGTCGCGCAAGGCCGTGAACTCGGTTTACGAATTGAATTAGACAACAACAACGAATCCGTCGGCAAGAAAATCCGCGATGCCGAACTGATGAAAGTTCCCTACACATTAGTCATTGGCGAGAAAGAAATCGAAACTGGTGAAGTCACTCCACGAGTTCGCAAAGACCTAGAAGTCGAACAAGCCGACAAGCCGATTCCAGTCACTAACTTCTTAAAAACCGTTGCCAACGAAGCTAAATCACGTGTCAGTAAGACCTCGATATCTGGGCATGAAGCCAATAGAAGTTAATCCGGAGACTAGTTTTAGGGATAAAGTTTATGAGTTAGTCGCCGAGATTCCACGTGGCAAGGTTATGACCTATGGTCAGATTGCGGCATTGTGTGGCAAGCCCAATGCTGCCCGAATTGTCGGGCAAGTGGCACATTTTGGTCCACCAGATTTGCAGTGGCAGAGGGTAGTTAAGAAGTCTGGTGATCTTGCATCTGGTTTTCCTGGGGGTCGAGAGGGCCACAAAGCCTCTCTAGAAGCCGAAGGGGTAAAAGTTGCCCAAAACTACACCATCGATGTTGAATCGTTGCTATACTGGCCGACATGAAGTTCCCAAGACTAGTAGTTATAGTCGGTGAGACGGGTAGCGGCAAATCGTCGCTGGCGCATCTGTTAGCCTTAGAAAATAATGGTGAGATTATTTGTGCTGATTCACGCACTGTCTACAAAGGCATGGATATCGGCACCGCTAAGCCAACCAAAGCCGAGCAAGCTGAAGCGAAGTATCATTTGTTGGATGTCGTAGAATCAAACGAAATCTATAATGCTGCCCGATTTCAGACTGACGCAAACCAAGCCATACAACAGATTAGTTCAGCCGGTAAGTTGCCGATCATGGTTGGTGGAACAGGTTTGTTCATCGACAGTGTTTTGTTTGATTTTGACTTTGGACACGTGCCCAATTCCGAACTTAGAGCCAAATTATCTGCCCTAACTTTAGACGAGCTGAGGGTACAAGCACTAGTTATTGATGAAAATTTGGATTCTAATACGTTGTCAAACAAACGACGCCTGATTCGCTTAATCGAAGTTGGAGAAGTCGTTGAACAACAAAATGAGCTCCGTAAAAACACAATTGTACTCGGGTTAAAAATCCCAAAAAATGAACTCAGAAAACGTATAGAACAGAGAACAGAACTCATGTTTAGGCAGGGTCTACGTAAGGAAGTTGACGAGCTTGTTGATGAATATGGTTGGGATTCTGAAGCCATGTCCGGTATTGGCTATCGTGAGTTCCAAGATTACTCAGAAGGCAAATTAAGCATGACTCAGGTCAAAAATAGCATTGTTAAAAATACGCTTAATTATGCTAAAAGACAGCGGACTTGGTTTAAACGCAATCCACATATTGAGTGGTTCGAAGACCCTGTTGAAGCAAAAAAATCTGTCGATAACTTCCTGACTACTGGTCAGTAGTAGCGTATTCGGCTATGCTTATATAGATATGAAAATCCTCTCTATAATTATTGGGAAATTAATCATCAAGACCTCAAGGTTGTTTGGCCATAGCGGTTCGGCTCTTCCAGGGTTGATTATCGAAAAACTAAACCCAAAATTTCTGCCGAATGCTTTAAATAGCTTGCAGGAAGGAGTGGTAATCGTCAGTGGTACCAATGGTAAAACTACGACCACAAAAGTTCTAGCCAATCTGTTAGAGAAGCAGGGTATGACGGTTTTGAGCAACCCAAGCGGCAGCAACTTTACCCGAGGTATCGTTTCGACAGTTCTAGATAAAGTCTCATGGACGGGCAAGTTAGACTATCAGATCGCAGTTTTAGAGCTAGATGAGGCCTATTCACGGATATTCGTCCAGATGGTTAAGCCTCGTTATGTTGTCCTGCTAAACGTCATGCGCGACCAGCTCGACAGATATGGCGAAGTAGATAACACTGCCAAAATGCTCAAAGAAACAGCTCAAGAGGCAACTTTGGGTGTGATTATTAATCAAAATGACCCCTGGTTGGTCGAGATTGCAGAAGAGATAAAGCCGAAAGTAACTTTCTTCGGAGTTTCGCCCGAGCTCCAACATCTGTTACCAAGCGACGACAAATGGCACGACGACGAACATGAAGTCATTGACCACAAACATCCGAATACAGTTGAGCTAAATTCCTACGAAAATCAGTTAGCAGTCTTTACGTTTGGCGACCAACAAGTTAACGCCGAGCTGCAAACAGCAGGTATCCACAATGCCCTAAATATTGCTGGCGCCTTGGCGGCAGTTGTGGCCATGAATCCAAAAAGTGACCCAGAAGTTTTGATGGTTGAGCTTAGTGATATAAAGCCTGCGTGGGGCCGTGGAGAGGTTTGTCATGTAGGTGATACAACAGTTACGCTGGCTTTGGTTAAGAATCCGGCAGGCATGCAGCAGAGCATACGGTCTTACGCTCATGACAACAGTAACGACACAATATTTGCGATCAACGATTTATACGCCGACGGAAGAGACGTGTCCTGGTTATGGGATGTCGATTACACAACGCTACCTAAGGGCACTGACTTACATGTTTCTGGCATACGTGCTTACGACATGGCTCTGCGACTGATGTACGAAGGCAAAGAAATGAAATCAATTGTTGAGTCTGAAACTACTTTATTACAACAAATCATCAGTAAGCAACCACGAAAAATCATGATTTTCTGTACCTACACTGCGATGCTCAATCTGCGCAAGTATTTAACACTAAATTCGGACATCCAGAAGGACATTTGGGGATGAGCGATAGACAAATTCACATCGTTCATTTGTACCCAAAGGAGATGAATATCTATGGCGACAACGGCAACTTGTTGGTTGTGACCATGCGCACAAAATGGCACGGCGTTGGCGTAAAAGTTTCTAAAATTGGGGTTGGCGATAAGCTGCCGATCGACACCGACATTATTATTTCGGGCGGTGGTCAGGATACTGGACAGCTCAAAATCGTTGACGATCTGCAGACCAAAAAACTGGACTTAATAAACATGGCCAAGGACAACGTAGTCATGCTGGTTGTTTGTGGAACGTACCAGTTATTTGGGCACCAGTTCACTACCCACAAAAATGAATCACTACCAGGCATTGGCTTATTTGATATGCAAACAGTGGCCGGTGATGTGCGATTCATCGGCAATATTGTCACTAAAACCCACTTCGGTGAGATTGTTGGATACGAAAATCACAGCGGACTAACAACTTTGAACAAAGATCAGTCGTCGTTCGGCAAAGTAATCAGTGGTGTCGGCAACAATGATAAGGATGATGGCGAGGGGGCGATTAAGAACAATGTTTTCGGCACATACCTGCACGGACCTCTATTGCCAAAGAATCCTAAAGTCGCAGACGAACTAATCCGCCGAGCCCTTGTCCGCAAATACGGTGACGCCATGTTAACTCAAATAGATGACTCACTAGCTTTGAAGGCTGCTCAGATTGCCAAATCAAGACCCAGATAAGGCCTTTTGCTGAAGCGACCCCAAACCCATGTGTTGGGTGAACTTCGCTGCATGCGTTTGCTTCGCCCAACACATGGGAGGGGATATTGCTTCAGCTAATAATCGCCTCAGATATATGCTAGCTTTGGCATCTGAGTCTTGATACAATACAGACTGAACTAGGGAAGTCATACCATGGAACAATTATTTGGATCAAAGACACGAGTAAAGCTATTAAAGCTATTTTTAAGTAGTCCCAACAGAGAGTATTTTGTACGAGAGATCACCAGAAAGATCGACGAACAGATCAACTCTGTTAGGCGTGAGCTCGGTAACCTGCTCAACATCGGCATCTTAAAATCTAATGAAAAAGATAACAAGCTGTACTACGAAGTTAACCAGACTTACGAACACTATGATGCACTGCGAGCAATTTTTGGTAACGCTAAGCTCGAAGCACAAGCAGCTGGCGAAAAAAAGCCTGCGAAGGTAGCTGTTGCTGCGAAAGATAAAGATTTGCAAGCTGCACTTAAAGAGCTTGGCCAAGTTGATGCGCTTATATACATGGGCAGCTTCACAAACGACAATCGCTTGGACATTGATGTATTAATTATCGGTGACGTTAACAAGACTAAAGCCCACAACTACATGGCAGATCTCGAGGAAGCTGAAGGCAGGGAGCTCAAGTACACCGTGCTCTCAACGGATGAGTTTAGCTACCGCAAAGACGTAAATGACCGTTTTGTTGGACTAGTACTGATGTCTAAAAAGTCAGTCATGCACGACCCACAGGGCTTGATAGAAGAAAAATAAAGGGAGACTTAGATTTAATGGACATCACTTACCACGGAGCAAATTGTTTGACGTTAGCGACTAAGAAGGCGACTGTTGTTATTGACGATAACCTAGCTAGCTTGGGTGCAAAGTCAGTCAGTAAGGCTGCTATCAGAATTTATACTAACCGCAGCCTGAAGCCAGACAAGCCAACAGATGACGCTTTTATCATTGATGGGCCAGGTGAGTACGAAATCAGCAAAGTTTCGGTTATAGCCGTGCCTGCGCAGTCTCACATGGACGAACCGGGCAAACACTCAGCCACGATCTACAAGATTATTGCTGACGGAGTTTCATTGCTAATTGTTGGCCACATTATGCCCGATCTAACAGATGAACAACTTGAGGAAATCGGTGTTATCGACATTCTGGTTATTCCAGTCGGAGGCAATGGCTATACGCTAGATAAAATTGGAGCCGCCAAGATTCTTAAGAAAGTTGAGCCAAAAGCTGTAATCCCAACTCACTACGACCAAAAGGGAATTAAATACGAAGTTCCGCAAAACAAATTGTCAGAATTCGTTCAAGAAGTTGGTGCTGAGCCTGTCAAAGAAGACAAACTCAAGCTAAAAGGCGGATTGCTTAACGAAAACTTGGTCGTCTACGAACTCGCAGTTAGTTAAATAACAAACAGTTCCTCGACAGACCGCTACGCTGCGCCATCACCCTTAGGCGCAGCTGCACTTCGCTTTTAGTCTGTCTCGGAAAAGTTTGTTATTTAACTTGTGTCTTCTTAGACTTTGGGTCAGCTATGATGCCTTTTTTCTTGAGGTTGCGGATGTCGTGAGCGGTTAGCTTTAGAGTCATTTTCTTGCCTTCAACAATGAAAGTCTTCTTCTGTATGTTTGGCTTCCAGACCTTCTTGGTCTTTTTCTGAGAAAAGGGAACAGAGTTGCCAAATTGCTTGCCTTTGCCTGATAGTTCAATTTTTACAGTCATTCTGTCGCTTCCTCTTATAGTCAAGGCAAAACTATACAGAGGTGAGATAGATTAGTCAAGCATACGTCGTCAGTCTTTAGCCGAGGCAATATCCACACCTAAGCTTTCGGCGCGACAAACGCCTGCGGCGAAGCGCACCTAAACCTTAGGTCGTGGTCGCCTCGGCAGGCTGACTTATGTATACTTAACGGAATGGAACTGACAGGCGGACTAGCTCTAATCGTGATCTTTGGATCTCTGATAATCTCTGCTGTTTTGCATGAAGTAATGCACGGCATGACAGCACTTTGGTTGGGGGATGACACAGCCAAGATTATGGGACGGTTAACTCTAAATCCGATTTCTCATATCGACCCATTTACGACAATCCTACTACCTTTTCTATTGGTGATGGCCGGTCTCCCACCTCTGGCAGCGGCTAAGCCCGTACCGTTTAATCCCAATCGAGTTAAGTACGACGAGTATGGTGCTGCTCTGGTCGGGATAGCTGGACCACTAACAAACCTTGTCTTGGCAGTAGTCGCTGGGTTATGGATAAGATTCGTCGTGGGCATCGATACGGGAGTAAGTTACGACATTTTGCTAACTTTTATGGTTGTAAATTTGTCCTTGTTTGTCTTTAACTTGATCCCATTTCCACCCCTAGATGGGTCGAGAGTGCTCTACGCCTTTGCCCCAGAATCTATACAGGACTTCATGAGGTCAATCGAAAGAATGGGCATTTTTGCTATCGTCGTGCTTTACCTTATTGTCTTTAACTTCCTCGCACCATTTATTGTGTTCATCATCGAAGGACTCTCAAGCTTTATTCTGGGAATTAACATTGTTTTTTAGACAATGGTAATTGGGGTGGGAGCTCGATATACTGAGATTGCTCTCATATAGTGCGAGGGTTTGATTTCCTGAATAACAATTTTTGGGAAGCTCAATATGCTAGCTTACCGTGGTAAGTTAGTGCGAGCATCCACCTTGTTTCGGCAGGGATAAATCAAATCTGACCGCTAGTGGGAGCTTTTTAGTGCAATAATGCATATGCTTGCGCCAGCAACACTACTGTCGCAGAATGTAAATAGGAGATAGAAGAGTATGGTAGAGATTGATGATGTAGATGACACCAGTACAGGTGACGAAAACGTTCTCGGGAGCGATAGCCTTTGGGTTGAGAAATCGCTACCCGAAGTTCTCGTCGCAAAAGAAGACATAGAGGAAAGACTCCATGATTGGATGGCTGAGATAAGAGCTCATCCAGGAGAGCCGATTCTAGTCTATAGCTACAGCCCAGAATCGAAATACAGCATTCGGGTAGGTTTTGTACGATCAGACATAACAGATGAAGAAATAGACAGAATCAGTGCTTTTTCTCTTGCTGGGCTGGACGTAACCGCTGGACGAATTGCTTCAATCGAAGAAGGGGCAGTAGTAATTAGCAACAAATTTCCTATCAAACTTGGTCCAATTCAGGCAGAAAAGTCACATCAGCTGTATACCTCACCATTCGGCAAGCCATCTGGAGAAGGCGAAATTAGAGAACAATTCGATGTTGTCATTGGCAACGAGGCGATTGCTAACTGGTTTTCGGACCAGACAAATACCGACAATCCTTATAAATATGTACTTATTTGCAGAAGACTAGGCCATGAAGTTACGATCACCCCTCAGATAGCGCGGTCTGTCGAAGAAAGAACAGCAGAATTAATCGAACTAGCACAAAGTCTTGTATTGGAGCAGCCTCGGGATGTTGAAGCCATCAAGAAATGCCTAGACGAACTAAATGAATTGGATGTACTTGCTGAATATAAATATCCGTAGGTGTGATTGCATGAATTCTGGGTTTTGAGACTCCTAAGCTTGGATATACCTGATTGTGCCTATGCTTGCAGTTAAGGAGTTTTTGGGTCTAGAATAGATTAATTAATTTGAGGTTGGACGATGCGATTATCAGATTTGCCAGCAGAAGCTGGAGAAGTAGCAAGCAAAGGATATGCAGAATATATAAAAGCACGCGAGGAAAGAGACAAAGATCAAGAAGTAGAACGTAGATTCAAAGAAGTCTTAGCTGCTCGATCTGCGGTGTTCCGAAGATTCACTGATATCGTAACTTTCTTTGGTGAAGACAGAGAAGCTCACCAGAAGGGTAGAATTAAATCTCTAGCGATCCCAATAGGCAAAACCGAAGTCCCGGACATGGACGGAGCATCAACAGAACAGGATGTGCTAGTGCAAATCTCTGATTTATCTACCGGTGCAGCTGATAGAGGCTTACAAGGTCTCGGCAGAAAAGTTAAAGTTGTAAATGCACCCAATAATACAGGAGGTTACGAACTCACAACTAGAGATGTTCCCCCCGGAGCAAAAGATGATATAACAATCTCTGCGCTTACCACTGTGAAAGGGTTTGATGATTCTTGGCTAGAGGCTCTGCGCACCAAGGGCGGTCAGAAATTTGCAACAGTTAGTCTTTGTGGCGCCGATGGTAAACCGCTTAGCGTAACAGCAATGGCTAGTGGTACGTCCTTACATTCAGAAATTACAATTCCAGCACTAGAAAAAGGACACGAGGACGAGGTTTTCTTAGCAAAAGCAGCGCACATCGGTAGTCCGATTATAGGAGCGTTTGTAAGCCGAATTGATATGATGGCTGCAACTCGAGCAGCCTTAGCCGAGACTGAGGAAATGAAGGCAATTTATGCTGAGTTCATGGAAGCTCTTGGTAATCATTTCCCAGATGGGCTCCATTGGATTAATGAAAAGCGCATGCCCGCCAATATGCGTGAATCAGGTGCGTGGCCCGAAGAGACTTACCCATATATCCCAGAAGCTACCCAAGAAGCGCGTGACCGGGCGCTGGACAGACTCTAAAAATCACAGCATCTGATACAATCTAGGCATGACAGATCAAAACAAACACACACTAACCGCTCGCGTGATTATTAAACATGGCGACAATGTTTTGGTTATTCGTCGTAGCCAAACTGATAGTCGAGCAGGGCTTTATGAACTTCCGGGCGGCACAGTTGATGCTGGTGAAAATATAGAAAGTGCTGCCAAAAGGGAAGTAAAAGAAGAAACTGGGCTAGAATTTGATGACCTGGATTTTAAAGAGACCAGCTCGTATGTAGTGGACGGCGAACAGAAACTCAGCGGGATTTTTGAAGTCATATCGACTACAGATAAAGTCGTTTTAAGCTCGGAACACGACGATTTTAAGTGGGTAAATGCCGATAATTTCAACAACGTAGCGCTAGAGTCTCACTACAAAGATTTTCTTACAAGCTACTTCTCAACAGATAAGATAGAAAACGAAATTATAAAAAGTGATCACAAAAACACAACAGTTGACCACATAATTGCCTTTACCGATGGTGGTTCGCGCGGAAATCCTGGCCCCTCAGCTTCGGGCTACGTTTTATTGAACCAAAATGAAGAAGTTTTGGAAGAGGGCGGAGAATATTTGGGCATCACAACCAATAATCAGGCTGAATACCAAGCTGTAAAGCTGGCTTTAGAAAAAGCAAAAAAATATCAGCCAAAAGAGATCAGTTTTTTTATAGATTCTTTGCTGGTGGTAAACCAGATGAATGGTATTTATAAAATCAAATCAAAAGACCTGTTACCGATAAATGAAGCAATTCATGAGCTAAAAGATAACTATCAGAAAGTAACTTTCACGCATGTTCGCCGCGAATATAATACCCTGGCTGATGCCCAAGTAAATGTGGTGCTAGATTCTTACGAGCATAATAACGGTAAGACAATACCCACAAACTAAAAACACCCCACCCTAACAGGGGAGGAGCGTGCTTAGTTGGCTACCCGTAAGCCGGATTTTGTCGAGGATGATCATCTATCTATGCGGTCCACGGACCGGCCAAGCGAGCAGCTTATAGCCAATCCTCCTTGCAGCGAACAGGGTTTACCACGCAACTGTGTCACCACAGCCACCTGTGAGCTCTTACCTCACTCTTTTCACCCTTACCTCAGTCATGAAGATCAAGGCGGTATTGTTTCTGTGGCACTTTCCCTAGGGTTACCCCTGGTTGCCGTTAGCAACTGTTCTGCTCTGCGCTGTCCGGACTTTCCTCCAAGCCATAAAGACTCGGCGATCATCTAGGTAGCCAAAAGCATGATATCATCACCCCTGTTATTTTACAATAACTAGATTATTTAGAAGCTTTAATAACAGCTTCAAATGCTTTTGGGTCGCTAACTGCGAGTTCTGCTAGCATCTTGCGATTAACTGTAACTTTAGCTTTGCTTAAAGCGTTGATTAGCTGTGAGTAAGTTGTGCCGTGCTCTCGAGCAGCAGCGTTGATTCTAACTGTCCAAAGCTTGCGGAACTCTCGTTTGCGGGTTCGGCGGTCGCGGTATTGGTACTGGAGTGCACGAACAACAGCCTGTTTGCCTAGTTTATAACTTCGGCGACGAGACTTAATCATTCCCTTGGTCTGTTTTTTGACCTTCTTGTGCTTGGCGTGTCGTGCAGGTGCGCTTGTTACTCTCATACTATTGTCCTAGTGCTCGTTTAACTGATTTTTCATAACTCTGGTCGAGTGGTAAGGATTTGCCATAAGAACGCTTGCGAGCACTGCTTTTTTTGCTCAAAAAGTGGTTTCTAAAAGCGTGGCGACGTAGCAATTTACCGCTGCCTGTTGAGCGGATTCGCTTAGCCATTCCTCGATGTGTCTTAATCTTTGGCACTTATTTCTTCCTTATCGTCATTGATAAATGTTTACCTGTCATTTGTGGCACTTGGTCGATCACTGCTGTGTCCTCGCCGAGTTTTTCCATGACTCGTGTGAGTAGAGTGTAGCCGATATCCTTGTGAGCCATCTCGCGACCCCTAAAGAATGCCGATACTTTGACCATGTGGCCAGCTTCCAAGAAGCTTTTGATCTTGCTAACTTTTACGTCTAGGTCGTGCTCACCAATTTTGAGCCCCATTCGTATCTGTTTAAGATCGTGGCTTTTGCCTTTGTTTTTCTTCTGCAGTTTTGTCTTTTGGTAGTTAAACTTGCCCCAGTCGACAATTTTGACTACTGGTGGCACGGCATTTGGAGAGACTTCAACAAGATCTAGTCCAGCTAATTTAGCTTTTTCCAGAGCCTCTTGACGCGTCATTACTCCTAATTGTTCGTCGTGCTCATCTATCACACGCAATTCGGGAGCCCTGATCGCCTCATTTCGGCGAGTTCGTTTCTTGTCTATGCTGTTTACTCCAAGTAAATTTATGCCTGAGGCCTAGATTAACAGAAGTGAACCCAGAGGTCAACAGGATTCCGCAAGAACATGCCCTAGAAGACTAGCTCGAAGGCCGATGTCTTCTAGGGCATGTTCTTGCTCCACAAATAAAATGATGAGTTTGACAGCTGATTTAGAAAGGTGGATCATATATTTATTGCAGGGGATGGACTCCTGTAGATCCTATGAGCCAGGGAGTGATGCTATGACTGAGGGAGCGCAAACGCAGGCAGAGCCCAAGCGACGCCGGGTACCCGAGTCGCTTAAGCTGCTCCTTGAAGAGACAGACAACAAGTTCGGGATAAGCCTCGGGCGGACGTTGATCGCTGCAGTGCTGCTCAGCATGCTTGTGGCGATTCTGTTGGATCTTCCAGCCGGTGCGATCATGTGGATGTTCATCATGATCTTCGTCTTCGTTGGGCCACTCACTGTCCATCTCAGTGAATGGGTTCGTGAGCACGACAAGAAGGTCTTCATGGCTGGTCGCAAGTACCAGCGTGAGCTGGACAACGCTGAAGATGAAGCGTCACGATGATCTGCAACCGCATCTGGAGGGGTGAACCTTCTCCACACAACCGAGCCGATCCGCCTTCAGGTCTCCGGACCTGTCGAGCGGACGGCTCAGCCGACAAAGCTTTTTGGCTCGAATTAAAATCTATACTGCAAGGCCTCTTGCACATGAATTGGCAGAACTGTTTCAGATTCTTCGATATCGGCGATAGTTCTGGCAACTCGTAGGCAACGGATGATTGCGCGTGGGCTCAGCAAAAGTCTGTCGGCAGCTTTGGTTAATAGCTGTTTTGACTCTTTATTTACATTGGCCAACTGATGAACTTGGCGGTTGGCCAGTCTAGAATTTAATATTGGCTGGCCGTAGCGATAGGTCTGCCTAGCACGAGCTTTGGCGACGATTTTCCTTGCGACTTCAGAAGTTAAATTTTTGTCAGCTTTGCTGTCCACGACGCTCTCGGCGGCTACTCGTGGCACATGGATTAACAGATCAAATCTGTCTTTCAGCGGGCCAGAAAGCTTCTTCTGATAATTAGAAATTTGCCCAGGCAAGCAAATACATTCCTGCTTTTCGTCACCAAAAAAGCCGCAGGGGCAGGGGTTTTGGGTGGCAATCAAAATAAAATTCGCCGGATAGGTCACGGTTCTGTCGGCACGAGCAATCCGGATTTCGCCATCTTCGATGGGCTGACGAAGGCCTTCGAGCGTTAAGCGATTGAACTCCGGTAGTTCATCTAAAAACAGCACCCCATGATGCGCCAGAGAGACCTCCCCGGGCATTGGCGGGCGTCCACCTCCTAGAACTGCAATATGGCTTGCCGAGTGATGAGGCTGGCGCAGGGGAGCCTGCACGATAACCTTATTACTGCGTGCCGCCAAGCTGTGCAGCTGAGTTACTTCTATAATTTGCTCTAAATTTAAATCTGGCAGTAAGCCAGAAAACGCCTTAGCCAGCATAGTTTTCCCAGTGCCAGGAGGTCCTGAAAGTAGAATATTATGACCACCACACGCTGCAATTAACAGGGCTCGTTTAGCTCGATCTTGGTTCTTAATTTCCTCTAACAAATATTCGTTTTCTTGGGCTTTGAACACCTGGTCGGGCAGAGTTTCTGTAATTTGAGAGGTATTATCAGAACTTCCGGCCAGGTGCTCGAACAGTTGTTTAAGGTTCTTAACGCCAATAACCTTAATGCCGGTTACTAAACTGGCTTGTTTGACGTTATCGATAGGTAAGTAAATTGTGCTCACGCCCGACGCTTTGGCAGAAATTACATGACCGATGATTCCACGGACGTTTCGAACAGTGCCATCGAGCCCCAGCTCGCCTATGGCAGAACAATTTTTCATGGAATCTTCGGGGATTTGACCAGATTTAAGAAGTATCGACAGTGCCATAGGTAAGTCAAAGCCGGCTCCGTCCTTAACTATATCGGCGGGCGCCAAGTTAAGCGTGATCCGCTTTTTGGGCATGTCGAGTCCAGAGTGCGCAAAAGCGCTGCGAATCCGTTCTTTGGACTCGTCAACGCTTTTGCTACCCAACCCCACCACAATTATGCCTGGCAAACTATTGCTAAAACTACACTCCACACGGACACGTCTCCCGGACGCACCCTCAAGGATAGAGCTAGAAATCGATGCAAGCATGCACCCATCATAGTGCAGCATATTGGGTGTGTTATCATCGCTCCCAACACTTCTAATCTACTTTTAATATTTGCGCTTATGTTATATAATGTTTGTATTGGGGCTGTATAGCTTTGACGTGAGGACCTTAACAAACTATCTTGCAGGTAGGAATTGCGCACCATAACGCGCTACTACAAATGCAGTCAAAAACTCATTTAGTAACTTCATGAGCCGAGTAGCTAGTCTATTCCAAGTTCGTGAATTTGCGCCAGCACTAGTTTAATTACCAGTGCCATCGACTCTCTGACACCAGATAGGGGTAAGTCGGTGCTATATCTTCTGGCTAGCTAACAGTGGCGATCTCACGCCGTTAGTTAAATAAAGATGATCACCTGTTCTGTCTTTTTGGGTCGCTTAAAGGACAGTCCAGTATATTAAGCGATCTAAACCTGTAGACGGATAGTGCGTTACCTCGCGGACCGGGGTGCAAGACCCCGCGGCTCCACCAAAAGTACATCAGCGAAAGCTGGTGTTTTTTTGTTGGGGCTTATGCTTGATTTGTGTCTGGTGAAGTTGTTAAATACTGGTTCGTTCACCTCACGGGTGGGCAGAACATCACATCGGACAACCGAGCAGGAGGTGCACGTGCAGGCAATCACAGCAATTGGTATCGGCCTGCTGGTCTACGCACTTGTCTGGTCGGCAATCATATGGAACGCTGCCCGGAAGGCATCACGAACAACAACAAGGAGCGAAGCATTGAGACGAACCGCGAGGTGGTTGATCATCGGGGGTGCGGTCTACGCGCTCCTCGTCGCCTACAGAGGCCGTCGCAAGGACGGATTCCTCAACTTCTACTTGGGAGGGCCGACATGAAGCGAGGCGTCAGGATCTGCCTTGTAGGCGGAGCTATCCTCGCGATCTACAAGGTCGCGACAGCTGCCGTCGACGTCATCCTCAGGGCCGATCAGGCCTACCAAGAGGCCAGCGGGCAAGAGATAGGGCGCAAGCCAGTGGGGTGGTGACGTACGGTGCAAATGTTTCGTGCCTGCGTCATCGTCCTGACGGCGATTGCACGCCGCAAGATCAGGACAGTCCAAGACGTTCTCGATCAGGCCATCAAGGCCCTCGAGGACTCAACCGACCGAGATCTCGGTCGCAACCCAAGAGGAGGCTGACGGTGCGGAAGAAGGAACTGGTGCTCGCTGCAACGATCGTGACTGCTGTGCGAGCGGTACGCCGCACCCGCAGGAGGAAGAACGTGGCAGAGCTCGAGCGTCAAATTGCTAGCGGAGAAGTCATCTTCGTGGCAGGACGCAAGGTCCACGTAGGTGCACGGGGAGCCGGTCGCATGTCCAGCCACCCATCACGATGAACAAGGTCTGCGGGCGTGGGGCGCTGATGCGCTCCACGCCACGCGGGCATGACTATGTTTGGTTGTCCGAACACACATTTGAAAGTTTATAAATTAGAAAAGCCGGGGAGGTCATCCCGGCTTTTTTGTTGGAGTATGGTTTGTGGTTGATTCATGGGCTTTTTTGGAGATCGTGATCCCTTGCCCATAAAACAACGGCTTGCGAGAAGCCGTCGTTCGTTTTCGATTTTTGTTTTAACCTATGAACAAGTTTTTTATTCATAGGATGCTAACATCTTAGAAACTACTTATGCTACTGT
>JBGTET010000004.1:0-3120 GCA_041747695.1 Saccharimonadales bacterium (SeqCode) | reverse complement strand
AAATAAGTCTGTAGAAGTAGGGGTGATGGTTTTATCTCAACATTATCCATGACTACACCAACATAGCGGCTGCAGTCCTCTGTCTTGATTTCGACGGTAAGCGGTAGGGAAGTGTCAATTTTTGTCGACTTTGTAGCTTTCTTGAACCAGTCAGGTGTTTTGAAAGCAATTTCATTCACTCCTGCTACTTCCCTAGCAAAGCCAAGCATGCCAAAGCAGTCGGGGCGGTGGGTGAGTGTCTTATTTTCGATTTCTATAATTACGTCATCGAGCTCGTAAGCTTCGATCAGACTGGTGCCAACTGGCTTGCCGGTGTCTAAAACCAGTACTTCAGTATGATTATCGCCCCACGTGATTTCTTTGACTGAGGCCATCATCCCTACAGATTCGACACCTCTTAGTTTTCTCTTTTCAATTATAAATGGCTCATCCGTGCCAAAGCTCGAGGGCACGGCTAAGCCAGGTGCGATATAGGCCACCTTGTCCCCTATTTTTAATGTCTTGTCGCCAGCCACAACTTGCACGACATCTTCGCCATTATTTACTTTATACAGACCAAGTTTGTCGGCATCTGGGTGATCACCGGCTTCTTTAATTTCGGCCACGACAATACCTTGGTATTTGTCGGCCATGTATGTTACTTCTTCGATTTCTGCAACCTGCGAAGCTATTTTAGAAATCAGCAAATCGTTATCGTCTGGTAGTTCCGTGAATTTCTTTAACCAATTTAGCGAGACTAACATCTAGAATCCCCTCAAGAAATCTAGTTTGCCAGAGTGGAACAAACGAACATCTTCGATGCCGTATTTGAGCATAACTAATCTATCTAGACCAAAGCCCCAAGCGAAGCCGCTATACTCTTTAGGATTAATCTTAGCCATCTTGAGAACATTCGGGTGGATGCTGCCGCAACCCATGACTTCCATCCAGCTATCTTCTGTTTGGCCAGGTTTTTTAAGACTGTCGGGCTTCTTAATTAGATATTCGAGACCAGGTTCGACAAATGGGAAATAGAAAGGCTGCGTGCGATATACAATGTCTTGCTCAAAGTATTCTTCTAAGACTTTTTTAATTGTTCCCAACATATCAGCCAAGGTTATGCCTTTATCGACATAGACACCCTCAATCTGGTAAAAGGTATGCTCGTGAGTCGGGTCAACATCTTCGTTGCGGTAAACGCGACCTGGAATAACTGCCCGTATAGGCACGTCGTTATACTCCAAAATACGGTGCTGCATGGTTGATGTATGTGCAGGTGGAATTAAGCCCTCTTCTGTCTTGAAAGTGTCTAGATCATCTCGGGCAGGGTGATCTTCTGGGAAATTCAAGGCTTCGAACATATTGTGATCGTTGTCTAGCTGACGAGAATCCTCGACATTAAAGCCCATGCGCACAAAGATATCGCAAATCTTTTCTATCTCTTTTGTCAGCGGGTGCTGACTTCCCTGTTCGAGCGGCAATAGGGCAGGGCGGTTCTCTGGTTTTACATTGACATCAAAAGGAGCAGTTAAATCAATCGGACGAACTGGGCCAGCCTGGACATCACTGGCCTGCTCAACTTTTTCTTGAAACTCATTCTTTAACTGGTTTATCGCCTGCCCGGCTTCGGCCTTCTTTTCTGCTGGCAGCGCGCCTAAAGCTGAATACAACTCTTTAAAAACCTTAGACTTCAAGATGGCTGACTTATCTTCTAAGGCTTCGAATTCTTTGGTTAACGCTTTGCGAGCGCTACTAATATCAACTTCATGGTTGCTCATTAGCCTTAAGTATACTTAAACTAGTGTCATGGCTAAAGACCTTTCGTTCGATATAGAATCAGATTTTGATATCAGTGAGTTAGATAATGCGATTGACCAAGCTCGTCGTGAGCTAAATCAGCGCTACGATTTTAAGGGCACCTCTGCTGCCCTAGACTACATTTCAGGTGAGCGAAAGGGGATTAAAATAACAGGGGATAGCCAATACCAGTTGGATGCCATCCTAGATATGTTCCGCCAAAAACTAGCTAAGCGCGGAGTTTCGCAAAAAGTTATCAGCCCTACTTCTCCGGCAACTCAGCAGGGGATGGTCATGATTTGGGAATTATTGTTCCAGCGTGGGCTTGACCAAGAAAAATCTAAGAAGATCACTAAATTATTACGAGACACTCATCCTAAAGTTAAAGCCCAGATCCAGCACGAGACTATTCGCGTGACTTCTACCGACAAAGACGAATTACAAGCCGTGATCGCCTTAATCAAAAAACAAGATTATGACTTCCCCATCGAATTTACCAATTATCGTTAGTGCTAGTGCTTGCAATAATTCAGTTTAAGGGCTTATTATTGCTTCTATGGATAACTTACGACCAATGGAAAAAATCCATGCGCGCCTGCACGAATTGAGGATGGATCTAGATACTCTTCATTCAAGGGTTGTCGGTATAAGCGTGTATGAATTGCCTCCAGACATAACAACTAGCGAGCTAATCTTGTTTGCTTTACACATTTTTGATGACGGTAAGCCGGTTACAATTTCAGGACTTGCACAAGTCTTTGCCAAATGTGGAGAATACGAAACTCAGAAAATATACAAAACAATTTTTGCACAAGCACCATACTTGAACATGGGAGAATACAACGATGCAATTGAATTACTCCATGTAAGAGGTGCCGTGACTTCAGTAGAGGGCAACATATCGCTCACTCCAATTGGAGCTGAAGCTGCTGAGTCGGTCTTTGAAGAAATTAGAGCTCAGACAACACAGTAACTGAACTTCTTTGCAACTTAAGCCTTTACGATTAAACTTATGGCTATGAATGATCCAAATTTATTGGACGAAGCTATAGAAGCTTTGAAGTTTAACGATGTAGGGGACTGGACGCGACCGGCGCCAGGGCTGTATCCGCATCAGTGGCTGTGGGACTCTTGCTTTATCGCGATTGGATTATCCCACTACAATGTGCGACGTGCGAAGAAAGAGATTGAATCACTCTTCAGGGGTCAGTGGTCAAATGGCATGATGCCACATATGATTTTTGCCCCTGACAACCAGAAATATCATGCTGGTCCAAACCTATGGGCATCGCATGTCTCGCCTCATGCTCCAATCAAGTATGTGACCTCTGGCATTACTCAACC
>JBGTET010000003.1:0-4289 GCA_041747695.1 Saccharimonadales bacterium (SeqCode) | reverse complement strand
TGAGGGGATATCTTGCAGAATTGAAGATAAAACACGATGACGGGGAAAATCTTGAGAGAGCTCTATATGAATATGTAAGAAACACAGTTGATAATAGCCTGTTCTCAATTGATGATGTGCTTGAAAGAGTTGATAAGTTTGCTGAAAGGATAGGCATTTCACCAGAGGAACTAAATGCTATAAAGGCTCACTTGGTGGATCTATATTGCGACACAGTAGACAGTGATGGCGAGTAATTCTAGACAGAACGACAAGAATAGGTTAAAGTTACATCTGTAAATAATCGTGATGACTAAAAGTCGTTTTGGATGATCTACATATCGCCAAAAAGATGTTACATCGCACATAAGAAGGAGTTTTATTATGGCTGACGCCAAAGAAGCTACGCCTGTAGCCCCTAAGGCTGATGGTAAACAACGGATTCGTATTCGTCTTAAGGCTTACGACCACAAAGTAATCGACCAAAGCGCAAAGCAGATCATTGATACTGCAATTCGTACTGGTGCCACAATTTCGGGACCTATCCCGCTACCTACGCGACGATCTACCTATACGGTTATTCGTTCGCCACACGTGTACAAGAAGTCTCGTGAACAGTTTGAGATGCGCGTACACAAGCGCCTTATCGACATTAGCGACCCGACCCCAAAGACGATTGATTCTTTGATGAATCTTAGTCTACCAGCTGGTTGTGACGCTGAAATTAAGATGTAGGTGACGATATGTCTGAACAGAGCTCACTAGAAACCCTAACAGTTGAAGAGCGAATGAAGAGGGAGATGTTTTCACTTGCTGTTAGGGATTTTCATAGTATTTTTGATTTGGTGCCCCGTATTGAAGAGGATGGTCCTGACGCTGATATCGAATTTGAAGTAGATCCTAAATCCATACCGGCAGGGATACTGTCTGATGCCAACCGGATTGAAGCGACTAACTGGACTAGTGGCTCACTTACAATTTCTGCGTCATGGTCAGGGGAAAGTAATGGGTGGAATATGAATATGCAAAACGAGCAAGAATTCTACCTGATTTTTGGTCAGGGTGAGATTGGTCATGTAACAATCGATGAATTTGCAAAACTAAAAGGTCCGAAGTTTGAGTTAATGTGTATGATTTTTGCGCAAATCAATGAATTGAAGCGATACCTACAGCAAGGGGTTGCTGTCATTAAAGTTGATGTGCCATAATACGTTTATGGTAAAACGAAAAACAAAAAAAGCAGCTGTAGAAACAGATAGCATTTTTTTACTTAAGATATTCCTATATTTCCTCTTAGGATCTCTTTGGGTTCGCTTTGGAGGTTCGGACGACCAGTCGCTCCAAACAGTTGGTTTACCAGTTGGATTGCTGATCGGTCTTTACTTCGCTAAACACGAACACTTCCAAATCGACCGCAAGATTGAATACGTCGTATTACTGTTAGCGATGGTGCTTAGTTACATCGCACCAGTCGGCTTTGTACTTGTTATCTAGCAAACATCTTTATTACTCTGAGACAAACTAAAGGCGAAACGCAGCCGCACTTAAGCCCATTAGTGCGGCGAAGTGGTTTGTCGATGAGATATAAAGATGTTTGCCTACCACTTTAGTGTTGACACCTCTGGTCGTTATCTGTTAAAATCTTCTGGATAGTTAAATATCAAGCGTATGTTTAGCTTGGTGAGAACTTAGGTCCTGATCGCTAATGACAGGAAACCGATTTCCACCAAGTTTTTTAGCGTCAAAAAGGAGTAACAAACTAGTGAAAGCTTTAATCGGTCGCAAGATCGGTATGACACAAATTTTGAATGAGGACGGCACTGTCGTTCCTGTTTCTATTGTCGAAGCTGGCCCAGTAACTGTTACTGCTGTTAAAACTGTCGAATCAGATGGTTACGACGCCGTACAACTTGGATTTGGCAACGCTAAGAAGATGTCTAAGCCACTAGCTGGCCATGTCAAGAAATCTGGCGCAAACCCTGCAATTATTAAAGAATTCCGTGGTGAATATGAAGAGGCTCAAATAGGAGCCTCTTTTGATGTCTCAGTTTTTGAAGTCGGCGAAAGCATCAAAGTTTCTGGCAAGAGCAAAGGAAAAGGTTTTGCAGGAACTGTAAAGCGCCATAACTTTAACACTGGTCCTAAGACTCATGGTTCCCGAAACTACCGCAAGCCAGGCTCTATCGGTTCTATGTACCCACAGAAGATTTTTAAGGGCAAGAAAATGGCCGGGCGCATGGGTGGCGAGAATATGGCTCTAGTTAATCAAAAAGTTGCTTACATTGATAAAGAGAAGAATCTGATGGGAATCCTAGGCGGTGTGCCGGGCTCTAAGGGTACGGTCGTAATTATAGAAACGACTACAAGGTAGATTATGAAAGTTAACACGTTTACTAAGACTGGCAACAAAGCAACCACAGAAACAACCTTAGACAAGGCAATCTTTGAAGTTATCCCAGAAACAAACGTGTTATTGGCACAAGCATACGAAGCGAACCGACGTGGCGAGCGAACATCTGGCCCAGTTGCTAAGACTCGCGGCGAAGTACGTGGTGGTGGTCGCAAGCCTTGGAAGCAGAAGGGGACAGGACGTGCTCGTGCTGGTACCATTCGTTCTCCATTATGGCGTGGTGGTGGTGTCACATTTGGTCCAGTTGGTCTAATGACAGGCAATAAAGTATCTAAAACTAGCCGTAAGGTCGCACTCAAGCAAGCTTTATCATTATCAGCAAAATCAGGATTTATTAACATTATCGAAGACTTTGACCCTAAAAACGGCAAAACACACGAAGTTGCTGATTTGCTAGCTAAACTCAAGTTAACTGGCAAAGTTACTTTGGTTGTTGAGACTAAGGCCGATGTAATTGATCGATCAACTCGCAATATCGCTGGTTTAGATGTTATTCAGGCTAGTCGTTTGAACGTAAATGACGTACTGGACGCTACAAATATTGTTATCACCAAGAAATCACTTGAAGTACTTAGCGAAAGGCTGGGAGCATAATTATGAGTTCTATCCTCCTTATCCCACGAGTTTCAGAAAAAAGCTTCAATCTAGCCGGTACCAACGTGTACATGTTTAACGTGCCGATTGATGCCAACAAGATTCAGGTTAAAGCCGCTGTAGAAGCTGAGTATAAAGTTACAGTTACTAAAGTTAATATTTCTGTGGCTAAGGGTAAGGTTAAGAAATCATTCCGTAAAGGTCAGCAACCGATTGATGGTACTCGTAAAAATACCAAGCGAGCTTATGTAACTCTAAAAGATGGCGACAATATCCCATTCTTCGAAGAGGTGGAGGAATAAGATGGCTGTAAAACTTTACAAACCAACAACTCCTGGACGACGCGGAATGACTTCGCAAGACCTATCTCAGGTTACTGCTAAGAAGCCAATTAAGTCACTTCTAGTACCAATGAAGTCTAAGGCTGGACGAAACAACCAAGGCCGGATTACTGTTCGTCACCGTGGTGCTGGCGCTAAGCGTTTCTACCGATTGATGAGCTTTTCATTACCTGCTGGCACAAAAGCTACTGTCGAAGCTGTTGAATACGACCCAAACCGAAGTGCTCGGATTGCTCGAATCAAAGACGAAGCTGGCAAGTATCACTATGTTTTGGCTCACACTACAACTCAAGTTGGTCAAACTGTAGAAGTTGGTGATGACGCACCTATTACAGCCGGAAACAAGCTAACACTTGCAACTATCCCTGTTGGTAGCTTCATTTATGATATCGAATTAACACCTGGTAAAGGTGGCCAAATGGTCCGAAGCGCTGGCACAAACGCACAGCTTATGGCTAAAGAAGGCAAGTACGCTACAGTTAAACTCCCGAGTGGAGAAGTTCGGTTAGTTCTACTTACTTGTACTGCAAGTATTGGAACTGTTGGAAACGTACAACATCAGAACATCAAGATTGGTAAAGCCGGACGAAACCGTCACAAAGGTCGTCGACCAAGTGTTCGTGGTAAAGCCATGAACGCCGCAGATCACCCACATGGTGGTGGTGACGGTGGTGCCCACGGTGTTGGTCGTATTCCTAAAACTCCATGGGGCCAGAAGGCACTTGGTTATAAAACTCGTCGCCGCAAGTCGACTAGCGCCATGATCGTCCGATCACGTCATAAAGGAAAGAGGAAGTAGTCATGACAACTCTACTTGAACGAATGGAAATACTTGATAGATTTGGTTATCCAGTTGACGAAAAAACTATGGAAAGACTAAGAATTGATCCTATTGATGATTTGATCGATGCAGATCCTTGTATGTACATGGAAGGGTGTCGATTGGCTTTCAGCACAGATTTATA
>JBGTET010000002.1:0-6002 GCA_041747695.1 Saccharimonadales bacterium (SeqCode) | reverse complement strand
CTCATCAATTACTGGCGGAGATCCATGTGAGGTGTGGTGGAGAATCGGAAGTTCGGCAACATTAGACACAACTACCTCTTTCATAGGGAACATTTTGGCCCTCAATGGAACAACTGCCTTAAATACTGGTGCAACATTGGACGGACGAGTTTTGACTCAGGCCGCGGGTACCATAACTTTGGACGACAACACTATCAGTGGTCCGACCTGTGCTGACACGACGACAGATGACGATACAGATGGTGGTGGCGGGTAGCGACTCCGATGATGCCGTACCAGGCCTACCTGATGCTGGTGTGACTTCAGAAAACAACACAAGCTTATGGAAGATCCTCATTCCTGCAGTAGCAGCCTTAGCATTCACAGCTTATCTTGTCAAAAGAAGCGAGAACCAAAAAAGCAGTTCAAAAAATGTCTAGAAATATATCTGGTCATCATAAGTCTCTCGAAAACATTTAAGAAGTCGCTAATATTGTCATCTGTTGTCTGTATTGTGCTGGCGACTGGTTTTATTTGGAATAGTCTTTCAAACCACTACCCACGTCACACAGAACACTTTGATATTAATTTTCCGGTTATAGTAAAGGAAGAGGCAACAATAAGCTATGGATTGCCTGTGCGTTTGGTGATCCCAGCAATTAAAGTGAACGCTGCTGTTGATTATGTCGGGCTGACAGATTCAGGTGATCTTGATACTCCCGAAATACCATCAAATGTCGGCTGGTACAAACAGGGGCCACGTCCGGGAGAAGTGGGTAGCGCCGTTATCGATGGACACTTCGGCTTGTCAGATAATAAGTCTGCAGTATTTGATGACCTTCACAAACTGCGCAAAGGGGATAAAATTCTTTCTAGAGACAAAGCTGGAATATCCACGACATTTATTGTAACTAGGACCAAGACTTATAAACCAACAGATGATGCTACAGCGGTGTTTCGCTCGACTGACGGCAAAGCCCACTTAAACCTTATTACTTGCCAGGGTGACTGGAATGAAAGTCAAGAAAGTTATTCAACGCGATTGGTTGTCTTTGCCGACAAAGAGTAGAGGATAGTCAACTGATTTTAAACTACTTTATTGTTATAATTATCGCTAATGTCAGAAATAGAAATATCTCAGTTTGACCCAAAGGATATCAAAGAACTCGCTGATTTAGCCGCCAGTTCGTTTGCTGATGCATTTGGTTTTGCATTTAGTCCTGCCCAGTTGAAAGACAGGCTAGAGAAAGAGAGATCGGTAAAGTATTTCGATAAAGCTCTTAAGCAAGACAAAATAATAGTTGCAAAAAAAGACGACAGACTAGTCGGTTATGTGCAAATTGGAGATGTAAAAATTGATGGTGCCAAACCAGGACCGAAAGATAAAGAACTGCGGAGAATCTACATAGCCACAGACATGCAAGGCCAAGGAATTGGCAAAGTGCTAACCAATGCTGCTCTTGCTGATCCTATTTTGGCCAATGCACCAACTATATTTCTGCTGGTTTGGGAAGAAAATAAGGAAGCTATGAGACTTTATGAAAACTATGGTTTTAGAGTTGTTGGTTCGCAGCCATTTAAGTTCGACGACGGCGCCGAAAGCCATGATTTGATAATGGCGCTCGATAAAACTTCACTATAGTCGAGCGGTTAAAATAGACTCCAACAAGTCGGTATATTGTTTTGGGTTTACCCAAATGTCATCATGTTGGCCATAGACATCAATGTACTGCCATCCTTTTTCTTTTGCTAAAGCTTGGCTTTCCTCGGCATTCACAAATGCATCATCATTGTTTCGTAAAAGAAAAATCGAAGATGCAGAGTTTTCGGGCAGTGTCTTGCGCCTCCATGATCTGTGCATTCTGAGCCAGTGACTAATCTTGGCCAACAAGTACACAACGTGATAAAAGGTTTTCTTGTACCACCACCAGTCTTTGGTCTCCAGCTTAATTTTCTCGAATAGTGATTTGAAGATAAACTTATTTTCCCAAAGCGGAAGACCGATAAGCAAAATGTATTTTGCGCTAGTAGCTTTTGGCACCAGAAAGCAACCGCCAGAATGAGCAATGATTATATCTGCCGATTTATGGTCATTGACAACTGTAAAGTTAGAGGCTTCCAGTCGCTTGCGAAGTTGCTTGCTATGCCACTTACCTTCCGACCAGCCATAAATTATGGAGACTTTCATTTAGTACATTCTACATTGCAAATTGATTGCTAGTTCATAAAGTCACCCAAGCTTTGCAATTATGTGGATAACTGTATAAAATACAGGTGTAAACATCGACACAAAAATGCCCAAAAAACCAGACCAAATCTCGGAAAGCCAAGAAATCAAACAAGAGGCACGCGAAATTCGTCGAGAGTACTTTATATTTTTACCGATATTACTGTTTGTTATTGTTTTGATTGCGCTCAGTCTGACCAAATCACAGCCCAAAACAGTCGTTGAATTAGTTAACTCGAATGATGGATCAGGATACTGGATTGTCTATAGCAATGGGGAAATAGACAATTACGGAAGCGCGGGCCCCGTCGATGCAGTGGAGCTCCCTACGGATACTAAATTTGTGGCTGCTCAACCCGCCAAAGAGGGATTTTGGGCAGTTAATAATAAAGGTGGAGTATCGGCGATTGCTGGAGCACAGTATAGCGGGAGCATTGACACGATAACTTTACAGAACGATGTTGCAGAAATGATTACACATCCAAACGGGCTTGCCTATCGCCTAGTTGGAGACAACGGGCCAGTGTACGCATTTAACCTTCCGCCGTTTAGTGGTGGCGAACATTATGACAAACCCTTTGCAGCAGCAGCTCCAACGACTACAGGCGAGGGTTACTGGCTACTCCAACCAACTGGCGAGGTATCAATTTTTGGCGATGCGGCTTATTATCCAGATATTGAGTTGACCGACGAACAAGTTGTCGATGGAGCGCCTTATGCTGGCGGGATGATCATCCTGACTAATCGTGGTCGACTAATCATTCTAGGTGATGGCAAGAACTATGGCGACCTAGCAAGTAGTTCGCTTACAACTCCTGTTGTCGATATTGATCCACTTAACAATAACTTGGGTTACAGAATCACAACTGCTGACGGTACAGTTCACAGTTTTGGCGAAGCCCAAACTTTATAAATAGATTAAATCTTGATCAAAAATCTATAAGCATGCGCTAAAAATAAATACGCTTGGTGTATGCGCACTCAAAAATCGGTCATATTATCAGTTTTTTGCTGTACTGGAATATTGCTGGGCTTAGCACGCACATACTTTGAGTTCGATATAAGCACGAACTTAATAATTTCCGTAACAATTTTGACATACTTAATCTTTAAGCACGTGTCTACTATCTATCTGTTAGCATTATTACTTTGTTATAACATTGGTGTTGCTAGAGCTATGCCGTTTGTGTCGGATATTAATTTAATGAAAGATTTACTTGGCCAAGAAGTGTTGTTGACTGGCACGATTGTAGATGACTTGAGCTATCACGAAAGTGGCCAGCGTGAATTTCATATAGACCACATAAAGATGCATGAACCGACTAAAACAGATGTTAATGGCAGGCTGCGCATACGCAGTTATTCGGCGACAAACATGTATCGGGGTGACAAGATTGCAGCAGAGGGGAAAGTTTATCGCGCACTTGGCAACAGGCATGGGTCGATTCAATATGCTAGTTTGCAGAAAATAGAATCTGGAAGATCGCTACTAGAGAAGTTTAGGCTGAACTTTTTCGCCAGCACACATTCTGTCATACCCGATCCGCAAAGCTCACTTGGGCTAGGCTTTTTGGTCGGAGTGGGCAACATGTTGTCCGATGAACTCGATCAAAACTTAAGAACCGTTGGATTAACTCACATAGTCGCAGTTTCGGGCTACAACCTGACAATTTTGGTGGTGCTTACGCGACGCTTAATGGCTAACTCCTCAAAAATAGCAGCCACAGCTGTCGCAGTTGGGCTAATAAGTGTCTTTTTATTGCTAACAGGTGGCGCACCATCGATTGTGAGGGCGTCGATCGTATCTTTTTTGTCGTTAACAGCCTGGTATTACGGACGGAATATAAACGCACTGGTCTTACTCCTAATGTCGGCTGCAATTTCTGCTTACATTAACCCATACTATCTATGGAAAGACATTGGTTGGTACTTATCATTCACAGCTTTTTTTGGAGTTTTGGTGCTCGCGCCGCTAATTGCAAAGCGTTTGTATAAAGGCGAGCCCAAACTTGTCGGCCAGTTACTGATAGAAACTTGTTGCGCCCAAATTCTAACTTTCCCGATTATCGCCTACATTTTTGGAGATGTTTCAATAATTTCGATTTTAGCCAACTTACTAGTTTTACCACTGGTACCACTGGCAATGAGCGTGACGTTTTTGGCAGGTGTAGCCAATATGATAGTCCCTAGCATTGCTGGCCTAATCGCTATGCCCGCTCGTTTTGTGCTGAACTATATCGTCCAAGTAACCAATGCTCTGTCGACTGTCCCTGGCGCACTCGTGAAACTTAATATATCGCTTAGTCAGCTAGTTATTTGCTATGGGCTAATCATTTTCCTGTGCATGCTGCTGTACATAAAGAGTAAAAACAGAGACAAAATAAGTTATAATGAGCATAAATCGTAGGAGAAATAATGTCCGGACATTCTAAATGGGCCAAAATTAGGCGCGGCAAAGCTAGCGAAGATGCTAAGCGCGGCGCAATTTTTACAAAATTAGGAAACTCTATTGCCATTGCTGCTAAAACCGGTGGCGATCCTTCAATGAACCCAACTCTGCAATTAGCGGTCGATAAAGCCAAGGCCGCCAATATGCCAAACGCCAATATCGAGAAGTCGATTAAGCGGGGGACAGGAGAGCTCGGCGGAGATATTATCGAAGAATATACCTTTGAAGGCTATGGACCGGGTGGTGTTGGCATAATCATCGAGGCGGCCAGCGATAATCGCAATCGAACAACTACAGCTGTTAAAACAGCTTTCGCCAAAAACGGTGGCAATATGGCCGAACCCGGTGCCGTGGCTTTTCAGTTCACACGTAAAGGTGTAATTAGAGTAAAAGCTGGTGGCGACGCCGAGACCACTCTATTGACCGTTCTTGATGCAGGCGCAGATGACGCTATCGAGGAAGATGACGAAGTTGTGGTTTACGTTGACATGAAGCAGCTGGGCAAAGTCCGTGACTCAATCAAGGCAGAAGGACTAGAGGTTCTGGATGCTGGTCTGCAATATGTCCCAAATAGTACTGTCGCCATCACAGAAGCTGGTATTGCTCAAAAAGTCCTCAAACTCATGGATATTTTAGATGAACTGGATGACGTGACTGAAGTGTATTCAAACTTTGACATAGACGAGTCGCTAGAGATATGAGAATTATCGGGATTGACCCAGGAACTGGCATCGCAGGTTTTGGAGTAATAGAACCAGTCAATCAAAAGTATAAACTGATTGATGCTGGAGTTATTAGAACTGACTCAAAAGAAGATGATGCCCACAGGCTAATGACAATTTACGAAAATGTAACCGAGCTTATCAAAGAATTTAAACCAACAGTCATGTCAATCGAAAAATTATTCTTTGCAAAAAACGTAACGACTGCGATGACCGTTTCGCAAGCTCGTGGCGTGGTTTTACTGGCAGCTCAGCAAATCGATTTAGAGATATTCGAATATACGCCACTACAGATAAAGCAAGCAATTACAGGCTATGGCAAAGCCGACAAACCCCAAATGCAAGAAATGGTTCGCGTGCTAATGAGTCTCAAAGAAATTCCTAAACCAGATGATTGCGCAGATGCCCTTGCCGCGGCTATCTGCCATTCAATGAATAGCAGACAATAGTAAAGAGAAGATTAGTTTAAGCCGAAGGTGCAGGATTTTCAGTAGGTGGAGCTGGTGGCGCAGCACTCAATTTATTAAACGAGTCTTGAATGATTAAAATATCGATTCCATATGGAACCAATATCAACACAAGCAGAGCTACGGCAAAACTGGTCTGACCCTTTGTTACAATATCG
>JBGTET010000001.1:0-9543 GCA_041747695.1 Saccharimonadales bacterium (SeqCode) | reverse complement strand
ACCTTCTGGGGCAACAGGTGCGACTGGACCAGCAGGTGCAGATGGAGCTGATGGTGCAGCCGGACCTGCAGGGGCGACTGGGCCCGCGGGAGCAACAGGACCTTCTGGAGCTTCAAATGTAGCAGATGAAATTAATGATGGTGAGACAGCACTAGCTCCATCACAGAATGCTGTGTTTGATGCGTTGGCTGGAAAGGTATCAGGACCCGCCTCTGCCGTTGACAGCGAACTAGTGCTGTTCAGTGGGACAACAGGCAAACTTGTTAAGAGCTCCGCTGCAACAGGCATTATTACTGCAACCGCAGGAGTGGCATCCTCAGTTACCGCACCATCAGGAACAGTTGTCGGTACTTCTGACACCCAAACTCTGTCAAACAAACGCACTACTCCCCGCATTACCACTATTGCTTCGTCGGCTACTCCGACCATCAACACTGACAATTGTGATGCGGTCACGATTACTGCCCAAGCCGCCAATATAACGTCTATGACCACAAACCTGACTGGCACACCAAACAATTTCGACAAACTAATAATCCGTATAAAAGATAATGGCTCAGCAAGAACAATTTCTTGGGGTGCAATGTTTGAGGCAAAGGGAGCTGCACTCCCAACGACAACTGTAGCATCCAAGGTACTGACAATTGGCTTAATTTACGACACCGTGACAGCCAAGTGGGGTTCCGTGGCAACGGTACTGGAGGCGTAACGTGGCAAATCGCTATTGGGTCGGCGGAACAGAAATATGGAATGGAACTGCTACGGGTAAGTGGTCTACAACTTCTGGCGGTGCAAGCGGGGCGGCAATACCGACGTCAGCGGATGACGTATTTTTAGATGCTGCTTCTGGTGCTGTGACCGTGAATATTCGTGGCGCACGAGTTTGCCGTTCATTTACTACTACCGGATTTACAGGAACAGTAACGAGCTCCACCACACCTTCTCTGACCATAGGCGATGCATCTGGTGGCGCCATGACTCTTGGGGCAACAATGACAATCGGGACGTTCCCCCCACTAACTTTTGCATCGACATCAAATAATGGTGGGGCAGGCTGGCCAGTCACGACGGGCGGTCATGCTGTTAGCACAACAGCTTTTGACGGTGTTGGCGGTAAATGGGTGCTACAAGATACCTTTAGTACTGGTGCATTTAACAATGTATCTTTAGTCAACGGAACACTCGATACCAACAACCAAACTCTAAACGTTCACCAATTTGACAGTAGTAATAGCAACACCCGAACTCTTACTCTCGGCACTTCGACAGTAAATTGTGCCCTAACTTTTTCTGCCGGAAACTTCTGGGATGTCTCCAATACAACGAACCTAACTTTTAGTGGAGCAAACGCAACTATCGAACTAACAGGCTATACTACACTCATTCGCACATTTGCCGGGGGTGGACTAACATACGGCACACTCCGCTATACGCAAGCGGCGTTACCAAGCCAAATTGTTGTAACTGGTAATAACACATTTAATACGATTAATGTTGGCCCAGCTTGTGGCATAGCGTTTGCAGAGGGCTCGGGTAATAACGTTACTAACTGGAATGTATCAGGGCAACCATACGAATACCTCAGATCCGCTGCATTTAACAGTACGGGTTATATCTCTACTAACGATTCAGCAGCCTTGTCAGTCACTGGAGACATAACTTTGCTTATCAGAATCGCGCTAGACAACTGGGCACCATTTCCGGCACAAATGTTCATGGGCAAGCGAGTTGTTGCGGGAGATCAGCGCAGTTACCACTGGAACATATCCTTAAGCGGTTTTATGCAATTCGTAGTCTCCTCTGATGGTGTTTCTACTGTTGCTTCTACAGCTGATGCGGCAACTGGTTTTGCCAACGGGACAACAAATTGGGTTTTAGTCTCTAGGCGGGCATCAGATGGTCGTGTCCAGTTTTTTAAGGCTGATGGGTCAATTCTAGACCCTGTAGCATCTGATTTTACTCAAATAGGTACGGACCAGGCAGGCAGTGCGGGTGCAATTTTTGATGGCACTGCGCCATTAGAAATTTGCTCGACCGATTTTGGCACAACTCAGCCAGCCACAGCAAACGTTTACAGGGCAAAAGTATATGACGGTTTATTCTCCACTTCGGCTTTCGGAGGGACGCTTCAGTACGATGCTGATTTTACAAAAAAGACTTTTGGATCAGACGCATTTGCAGAGTCATCCGCCAATGCCGCAACTGTTAGCTTAAACGGCACAGCTACTTACGGTGACGGTCGAGTCCACATCGCATCAACTGTGCCAGGCTTCCATCAATTGACTAAGATTGGCGTAACGCCTGTCACATCTGACTATCTAGTGTTACTTGGGTCTTTGGCGTTTGGGGCTGCTCCTTGGTATGCTGGTGGGCATTCTGTAAATTTAGGCGGAAATGTTGGCTGGATTTTCCAAACCTATGGAGATGGTCGCTTTCTAAATATGTTTTAACGCAAGTGTAGGCCTGTGGATATTAGCCCACAGATACGTCATAATGAACCATAATGAAATTTCGCTTCCACGTTATAGCTTTGCCGCACACACAGACCACAGCCGAGTACACTTCGTGCGCTTACACTCAAAAAGTTACTAAGTTCTGCACGATGATGAAATCCTTAGGCCATGAAGTATTTTTGTATGCATCGGAAGAAAATGAAGCGCCATGCGATGAACTCATCCAAATCGTTAGCAAAAAAGAACAACGCAAATGGTTTGGCGAGTACGACTTTAGCCAACTTCCGCGAATCAAGTGGGATGAGAAATTGCCATACTGGACAGTAACCAACAAGCGAGCAGTTAGCGCCATAAAAAAGAGGGCGAAAGAACGAGATTTTGTTTGTATAATCGGTGGGCTGTGTCAGAAGCAAATTTCTGATGGACTGCCAAAGCTAATGAGCGTTGAGTACGGCATAGGTTATTATGGTGTTTACGCACCGTTTAGAGTTTACGAAAGTTACGCCCAGATGCACTTTGTGCACGGCCAGCTCAATGACGATAACGGCAGATTCTTCGACGCTGTCATTCCTAACTACTTTGAACCTAAAGACTTCCCGTATCGTGCAAAAAAGGATGACTTCTACTTGTATATAGGTCGAATGATCAAGCGCAAGGGTCCAGAAATGGCTGTCGAGACTGTAAATCGAGTTGGCGGCAAACTTGTACTCGTAGGCCAGGGCATTAAGTCGGCCAATGGCAAGAAGTTAGCTGCCGACGAATTCACAATGGAAGGCGATAACCTACTATACCTAGGTAACGCCGATGTCAAAAAGCGAGGTGAGCTAATGAGCCGTGCCAAAGCCGTTTTCGTCTGTTCGTATTACATTGAGCCATTTGGCGGCACTTCGATTGAGCCGCTATTCTGCGGAACACCAGTTATAACAACAGATTGGGGAGCCTTCCCGGAAAATATTCCGCATGGCGTGGTTGGCTACAGGGCGCGCACCTTAGGCGAAGCTGTTTGGGCTGCCGAGAACGTCGATAAGCTCAAACCGGCGAATATTCGCAAATATGCGATTGATAACTTCAGCATGCACAGGGTTAAGTATCTTTACCAAGCGTACTTTGAGCAACTTTACACAATTTGGGATGAAAATGGGTGGTACTCAAACTGGAGCAGGGGAGTGTCAGAATACAAACGATATACTCGCGCTTATCCGCCTAGGTAGTTATCCACAAGCATGTTGCATACCTCTGGTGAATGGTTGTATAATTTAGTTATATAAATCAAAATCAAAAAAGGACAGCTTAAAAATGGCTAAGACCAAAAAACCAGCATCTAAATCAACAAAAAAAGTAACAAAAGTTAAATCAGGATTCTTCAGTAAGCCAAGAAATCTTTTGGTTGTGGCATTTATAGCGATATTCGCACTAATAGGTGGCTATAATGTTTACACTTCAACAGCTACCTCAACCAAAGGCAGCTATTCTAACATTAATACTTGTAACTACTTCATTCAGACAAGAAAAATTCCAAGCATGAGGGTGGGCACAGAGGGAGTCTGCGTCACAACTTTAGGGCGTGCACTTAACGGCATCCACAAAGCACATAGCGACCAGGGAACAACTAAATATTGGAAATCACTTAATGCACCGACCGTAGGCGCGAACGGCTTCTACGGAAGTACTTACAAAAGTGCTGTTTTAGGTTTCCAAAAATGGCAAGGTGGTAAGGCGGGGCCTGCGGATGGTATAGCTGGACCAAAGACTTGGACTAGAATTTCTGAGCTATGCTATGGGACAAAGACGCTTAAGTACGCTTGCGGCTTAGGCTATTAGCAGTCAGGTGAAGCTGTTCGTTGTACTTGCTACCACTGTTAGCATAGCCTTTTCTACATTTACATCTACACCTGCGTTTGCTGCCAACGGAAAGCTTCTGCTGGCTACGCCTACGACGACACTTTCTAAAAATGCGGAATTCAATGTAACTCTGAGGGTAGACCCGGGCACTCCCATCCTAGGGGTTCTTGCAGATGTTACATATGACGCTAATAAGCTTTCGTACGTTTCTAGCACGCCCTACGGAACCTCATTTCCAAATTTGTGGTCACAGACGCCAGAAACTGGCAAAATATCGACTATGCGCGAGACAGCTGGCGGTGCTGCATCCGGCAGTAAAGTGGTTGTGACATACAGATTCAAGGCAATCGCTAGTAGCGGACAAACAGTTGTTAGGGCCTCTGGAGTAGCGAATGCCAATAACTCGGAACTTAAGCTTTCGGATGCGTCTCTTACTTTAAATATTGCTTCTGCCTCCACAGCCGTAGCTGCAGCCCAAACAACTCCAACGAGCGGCGGGGGATCGAGTAGTACAGCATCTAGTACGGGCACTTCTGGCACTAGCGGGGGCAATTCCCCGACAGCTAAGCCCGACTCTGTTGATGTTGAAGCAACTTCTGAAACTAGTGAGGAAAGCTCGTTTGAGGTCGGAGGACTTAGCTTGCCAGGGACTACATCAAATATAATCACTGACAGCAAGCTTCCGCTTTTGCTTGGTCTGCTAATGATCCCAGCCGTAGTAGGTGGTGCGTGGTTCGGCATTAGAAAACATCGCTTGGCAATGAGTGCAAATAACTATGCCGAAGGTCTTGCAAACACTAACTATGCAGACACGCCAGTACTATCGCAACCAACACTAGAGGTGCCAATCCCCACTCAACCGACACCTCCAATACAACCGGGACAGCCTGGAGCAGTTTATACACCACAGCCCAAGCCACCTGAACCACAAACTTTAACGAATCCTGATATTCCTGATGAAACTACCAGGCAGGGCTAGTTTCACTCTAAAGGACGACACAGTAATCAAATGTGCAGTTATTGGCTATGTTGCGATTAGTTGGTCTTGGCTTTTTACAAGCAGCGTTTCTGAGTTAGCAGAATCTGCAATTGTCGGCTATTCGTTGGCTGTTTTTAGTTTTTTAGTGAGTGTGAGCTTAAGTTCTTACATTTACATTAAATTTATATTTTACTTTAGACAGCGATGGTTGCAGAAGGATAACGTATCCTACAAAGTTCTGCCTCTGTTCTTTGTGCTTTGGGCAGCCACTGAATATTTTGTTTCTTTACTGACAACTTTAATCTGGTTTGGCCAAGATGGTAGCTTAGATTCGGTGTCGCCCTTTGGTTCATTCACACCGATTGTCAGCCATACTCCAATGGGATTTTTGGCTAGATTTGTCGGTTTCCACGGATTGTCGGCAGCGGTTATGGTGATCATTTTAGTTTTATCTGTCCAAAAGCTGCGTCATTACGCTGTAAAAGTATCATTGATTGTACTAATTGCTACGTTCGCTGCTTGGGGATTTTATAAAACACCGACTGGTGAGCCTTTTAACGCTTTGATTGTGTCGGAAAGCCTAGGCCAAAATGCTAGCAAGGTTAGCGATAATTATGAGCTCGTAGTTTTCCCGGAATACGGAATCGATAAAGGAGACAAAAGCCTTGAGAGATTTGTTGTTGATACTGATGATGAAGTTCATTTTGTCGGGTCAAAGCAAGCATCGACAGACAAAGGGCATGCGAATGTGTTGGTTTTTGGCTCGTCAACCAAGGGAGTGACTGAAGAGCGGGCAAAATCGCGTTTAATACCCGGTGGTGAGTACCTACCGTACTTTGCGCACCTTATGCTTGCTATTTCACGAGCAGAAAATACTATCGAGTATTTTCAGGGCATAAAAGCTATACAAAAAGGTCCTCCTAATTATTCTCCGCTTGCTGTTAGTGAGGCTGTTAGATTGGGGAGTGCAGTCTGTGCCAGCATAATCTCTCCAGAAGACTACCGACGATTCACCAACAACGGAGCTACAGTTTTAACTAACTCTGCTTCGTTAGGCATATTTAAGAGTCGACTTTTCAACTTTCAGCATCAAGGATTCGCTAAGTTCATGGCCACGGCCAATGCTAGGCCATTTCTCCAGTCATCAAACGATGCCGAAGCATTTGCCATAGATCAGAATGGTAAAATGACTGACAAAATTGCGCCTATAGGCACAAAGGAGGTTAAAGTAACGAACAACACGGCAATAACACCATATACATTAGTGGGCGAATGGCCTGTCTACTGCGGTTTTATAACTATTATGGCGCTAGTTTTCAGAAGATTCCGTCGCTAATTATACTGGGCTTTCATATCAGAGTAGGCGACCCTAACCACCTTTTCGAGCTCTTTCATATCAACATCGGCAAGCTTGTTTATGTACAGACAACCGACACTAGTTTTGTGCTTGCCGAGATTTTTAAGCAGATCGGTATAATCGGCAAAGCCAGGCATAATGTATAAGGTAAGATTTTGTTTTCTAGGAGAAAACCCGATTAGTGGCCAGTCGCCCTCTTGTGAACTACGCTCCGACTTGTAGTGATACATGCCGTAGCCAATAATGCTGGTGCCCCAGAGTTTAGGCTCGAGACCAGTAACTTTCTTGAATAAATCTAAAAGAACATAACTATCTTGTCTTCTTGTCTCGTTTTCTACTGAATTTATAAAATCTGTAACACTACCATCATTGGGGAGGGTTTTGAGTTCTGCCATAAAATTATTATATCAAAAAGTCTTTGAGCGCCCGAGTTTTTGCCAAACTTCGTCAGGAAAAACTTTATCTGTATTAAAGTACTCTTGCCAGTGTTGATTGTAGTATTCGTACATTCGACCGAATAACTTTTGGTCTGCTTCGTCCAGATTTAACTTAGCCGCTGTCTGTCGAATTTCCTCAATAACGGCCTCTGATTCATCGTCTTCGATCAAGACCTCAATTTCGGCTTTGTAGCCGTAGCCGGAGACGAATTCGGTGTTCATGCTGATATTCGCGTCAAGCTCATAGAATATGCGCTTAGATGACCATTTAGAGGCTAGTTCGACACCGGCAGATTCTATCATTTTACCCAGCTCTTCGAGAGGTAAATCTATAATTGTCTCAAATTCCAGGCGGTGAACAGCGTGTACAGGGTCATCACCCTCAGCCGCCCCTTTGACCACAAAATATACAATGTCGTCAATTGAACGAGCTCTGACGTCAATTTCGCTACTATTTTCTATCAAGTTCTTCAACTGGTTGCAGTCTGAAGTGCTTAAAATTTCCTTTGTGAAATTTAGGATTTCGAATTTAGATTTAGTTGGCTTAAAGAAGTAACTAATCACAACTGAAGATCGCACTACTTTACTACTGGGATAGTGCTTATTTAATTCATCAACTAACTTATCTCGTTCGCCCTCGTCTGCCAATAAATATTTAATCTCAATTTCTCGTTTCATTCCAATAATTCTAGCATGCGATAAAGAGTAGTGCCGATAGAAGTTGTAAGAACTCAGTCCTGCTGGTTATTTAACGACTGCCAAAGATGAAAGCAGGCAATTGTTCGATGTGGTCGCCAAACACTGGCAGTGTCGTTTAAAAGCTGCTTTGTGGGTGTTTCTTCCCAGTCGTACAAGTTTGTCATTGCTCGCTGTAAGCCAACGTCGTCTGGCGCGAAGACATCAGGTCGACCTAGCGTGAACATTAAAAACATTTGGGCCGTCCAGATGCCTATGCCCTTAACTGCGACTAAGTCAGTGATAACTTCGTCGTCTGGCAGGGCATCAAGGTGGTCGTAGACTTTTGGGTTCTTAATAAAATGTTCGGCTAAGTCGTGCAAATACGAGGCTTTTTGACGAGACAAACCAATTTTCCTTACAGCCTGATCTGTAAGTTTAAATACTTTCTTGGGATTAACCGCAGTGATAGCTTCAAATCGAGCAAATATTGTTGTCGCAGCGGCTACAGAAACCTGCTGGCCAATAATTGATCGACAAAGCGAGAAAAAGTAGTCAGTTCTTGGTTCTCGGAGCAACAGCTTTTGACTTTTGATTAGCTTGCCCAGTATCGGATCTGCCTTTTGCAAATGCTCTTCTGCTTGCTTTATGGTCTCATCTGTCACTGTAAACTACCTCTGGCACGGGGATAGGGTAGACACCATTAAAACTAGACATGTTTAGCTGCGATTCCTGCAGGCCAGTACTTTTTACAAAGTCCTCCACACTCATGTATTCTAGGCTGTCAGCGTTAATTATATCCTTGATTTCCTCAACTGTTTTTTCACTAGCAATCAGGTCATTGGCTTTTGGCGTATCTATACCGTAAAAGTCGGGGAATTTTACTGGGGGAGAAGCGATCCGGACATGAATTTTTTTAGCTCCATAGCTCCTCAGAAGATTAATAACATAAGTCAGAGTGTTCCCGCGGACCAAAGAGTCGTCGACCAGAATAATGTCTTTGCCGGCAACGCTTTCAACGATTACGTTAAATTTTAACTCTACGCTGTTTTTACGAATTTTTTCTGGCTCGATGAAAGTTCGTCCAATATAGCGATTTTTTAGAAGCCCATGCTCAAACGGGATGCCAGATTCTTGAGCATAGCCAGTAGCGGCCGATAAGCCAGAATCTGGAGTGCCAATTACGATATCAGCATTAACAGGGGAGGAGCGTGCCAAAGATTTACCAGCCTGCAACCTAGTATGATAAACACTTCTGCCTGCGATCCGACTGTCGGGCCGAGCCAAGTAAATAAGCTCAAAAGCGTCAATCATCATTTTCCCGGGAGCGATAGTTGTAGTTTGCAAGTTATCTCCGTCTAGCTGTACAAGTTCTCCAGCCTCAACTTCTCGAATAAAATCAGCACCGATTATATCTAGCGCAACAGTTTCTGAAGCCACAACATAGCCATTGCCAGTTCTGCCGAGAGACAGTGGCCGAATACCGTGGGCATCACGGAATGCAAAAACCTTGCCATCGTATATGCCGACGCAAGAAAACGCTCCCGTAAACAGATCCCAGCAGTTCTTGACAGCTGTAACGATATTTTTCGTCTGTTTTAACTCGTTAGCTAGCACCAACGACATCAAGCCAGAGTCATTATGTCCGTTGGTTTTTATGCCGTTACTAGCTAAATACTCTTTGAGCTCGTCCGTAAAAGGCAAGTTGCCATTATGCGCAAAAGCAAAACCAAGTTCTTCGTTACTATACGGCTGGTTATGGAAGTCATCTTTTCCGCCAGAGGTAGAATACCGATTGTG